>NZ_JBSFSA010000013.1:0-142079 GCF_053589515.1 Streptomyces sp. NPDC003327
AGTACGCCGGCATCATCCACTCGGCCGGATCCGACCTGCTGCAGCTGATCAACGACATCCTCGACCTGTCCAAGGTGGAGGCCGGGAAGATGGACATCAACCCGGAACGCGTGGCGCTGCGGCAGCTCCTTGACTACGTCGAGGCCACCTTCCGGCCCCTCACCTCGCAGAAGAGCCTCGCCTTCACCGTCTCCACCGCCCCCGGCGTCCCGGCGGATCTGGTCACCGACGACTCCCGGCTCCGGCAGGTGCTGCGCAACCTGATCTCCAACGCCGTCAAGTTCACCGAAGAGGGCAGCGTGGAGCTGCGCATCGAGCGAGCCGCCGAAGCGGCCCTGCCGGCCCCGGTCCACCGCGACGGCCCCGTCCTGGCGTTCCGCGTCAAGGACACCGGCATCGGCATCGCCGAGCAGCACCTGGAGGCCATCTTCGGAGCCTTCCAGCAGGCGGACGGGACCACCAGCCGCAAGTACGGCGGCACCGGCCTCGGCCTCTCCATCAGCCGGGAGATCGCGCACCTGCTCGGCGGTGCGCTGACCGCCGAGAGCACCCCCGGTCAGGGCAGCACCTTCACCCTCTACCTCCCGTGCGCCCGCCCCGGCTTCCAGCCCGAGACCGAGCGGTCCACCCCCGAGGACACCGGCACGGCACACTCCCCGACGGCGGACGAGCCGTCCGACGCCCGCCGGTCCGTACGGGCCGAGATCGAGCCGCGCAAGCCCCGCCGGCTGCTCGTGATCGAGGAGCGCCCGCGCGGGCTGCTCTCCCTCGTCGCCGAAAGCGCCGTCGCCGAGCTCGCCGACAGCCACGACCGCGACCCCATCGAACTCGTGGCCGTCGTCGGCCCCGAGGAAGCCGCCGGCGCCCTGGCGACCGCACCCGTCCACTGCGTGGTGCTCGAACTCGACAGCGCCGACAGCGACGCCATGCACTTCCTCGACGCGATGTACGGCGACGCCGCGCTGCGCACCGTCCCCGTCCTCGCGCACAACAACCGGCGCCTCGACGCCGCGTTCGAGTCGACCCTCCAGGAGCGCGCCCGCAAGCGTCCTCTGGAACTGCTCTCCAGCCTCGACGAACTGCGCGAGCGGATCGCCCTGCACCTCTCCGCCGAGCAGCCGGGCGACGTCGTGCCCCTGCTCCGCATGGACGAAGCGCTTCCCCAGGCCTCCCAGACCGTGGACGGCTCCCTGCGCGGCCGGACCGTCCTCGTCGTCGACGACGACGCCCGCAACCTCTACGCCCTCACCGGCATCCTGGAGCTGCACGGCATCCAGGTCATCCACGCGGAGAACGGACGCAAGGCCATCGAGGCACTCGCCGCCCACCCGGGCACCGACCTGATCCTCATGGACGTGATGATGCCGGAGATGGACGGCTACACCGCCACGGCCGAGATCCGGCGGATGCCCGACCACGCCGACCTGCCCATCATCACCGTCACCGCCAAGGCCATGCCCGGTGACCGCGAGAAGAGCCTCGCCTCGGGCGCGAGCGACTACGTGACCAAGCCCCTCGACGCCGACGACCTCATCGCCTGTGTCCGTCGCTGGCTCAACCCGCAGCAGGACCCGCGGGTGACGGCGTGACCGACGTGGAGAACTTCGAACGCCCGGAGACCGCCGACGGCACGGAAGCGGACCTCGGCGAAGCCGAACCCGCGCACGGAAGGGACCACACCACGATCCGGTTCGACGCGGCCGCCGCCTCGCCCTTCGACGTCCCGGCCGCCGACGCCCTCGCAGGGCAGCACGCGGCCACGGTCGGCCGTCTGGCGGCCACCGTGGAACGCCTGCGCGCGGAGGTACGCGCGGCGCACGCCGCCGCTGAGGGCCGCGTACTGATCGAGCTCGCCAAGGGCGTGATGATCGAACGGCTCGGCTGCGGCCCGGCGCACGCGGCGCGCCAGCTGACCGAACTGGCACAGCAGGCCGGTCTTTCCCCGCTCGAACTGGCCGCCGACATCGTCAACCAGGCCGCGCGCGACCAGTTCGCCGCCGCGGCGGAGGAGTTCGTCCGGCACGCCAACGGAGAGGAGGGCGACTCCGCACCGTCCGTCGCCGTCCGGCTGCGCACCGCCGAGAGCGCCGCGCTCGCCGCGAGCGACACCCAGGCCGTCGCCGAATCCCTCCTGGAACACGCCCTCGCCCCCCTGGGAGCGACCGCCGTGGCCGTATGGGCAGCCGGCCTCGAAGCGTCCCTCACCCTCTGCGGCCACGCCGGATTCAGCACGGACGAGGCGAATCGCTGGCGCTACGTCCCGCCGGGCGTCGCGACCGTGGCCCGGCGGGCCCTCGACGAGCGGCGCATCGTACGCATCGAGTCCCTCTCGCCCACCGGCCTGCCCACCATCGGCCGCGCCCAGTCCCTGGGCGGCGGCCGCCTGGCAGTGCCCGCCGGAACCGGAGGCCGTATCCACGGCGTCCTGGAGATCTGCTGGCCCGAGGCCCTCCCACCCCACCCACCGGCCGTCATCCGGCAGATCGAGGCCCTCGCCGAACTGAGCGCCCACACGCTGGAGAACCTGCCGCTCTCCACGAGCGGCTCGACCGGCACCCGGGAGTCGGGCGACGTGTCGGAACTCGTCGACCTCTCCGAAGCCCTGTACGACCCCGCTCTCGTCCTCACGCCCCAACTCGACGTCGACGGTCATCTCGCGGACTTCCGCATCCGCCACGCCAACAGCCACTTCCTCGACCCCGCAGGGCGCCCCCGCAGCGCCGTCCACGGCGCTCTGCTCCTGGAGGCCTACCCCTCGGCCGCAGGCGACAGCGAACTCTTCGAGAAGATCGAACGCGTCTACGCCACCGGAGAACCCTTCCGCGCCCGGCGCGCGACGATCACCGCCCTGGTGGACCAGGTCCCGCTGTCCACCGTCGCCGACCTCAGCATCAGCCGGCACGCCGACAGCGTCCTGCTCATCTGGCGCATCGAGGACGAGACGGTACGCCTGGCCAGCCTCCTCCAGCACGCGCAGCGCCTGGGGCGCATCGGCGGCTTCGAGGAGAACGTCGTCACCGGGGACATCACCTGGAACGGACAGCTCTTCGCCCTCTACGACCGGGCGGTCACCGACAAACCGGTCTCCCTCAAGGACCTGGCCGCCTTCGCGCACCCCGACGACGCCGTGGTGATCGGCCGTTTCCTCCAGTCGGTGCTGCACCACCGCCGCGCCACGTCGACGTCCTTCCGTCTCCAGCGGCCCAACGGAGTCACCCGCCACATCCGGGTCATCGCCGAGCCGGTCCTCGACGCCGACGACAGGCTCCTCGCCGTCCGCGGCGCCTACCAGGACATCTCCTCCCAGCACTGGACCGAGGTCGCCCTCGCGGCCACCCGGGACCAACTCGCGCAGACCGAACAGGAGTCGGCGGAGCGCAACCGGCTGGCCCTGCAACTCCAGCACGCCATCATGCCCCCGACCCGCGCCCCCCTCGACGCGCCGGGCCTGGACGTCGCCGTGCGCTACCGGCCCGCCGAGGCGGAGTCCCTCGTCGGCGGCGACTGGTAC
This sequence comes from Streptomyces sp. NPDC003327, assembly GCF_053589515.1. Classification (NCBI taxonomy): domain Bacteria; kingdom Bacillati; phylum Actinomycetota; class Actinomycetes; order Kitasatosporales; family Streptomycetaceae; genus Streptomyces; species Streptomyces sp. NPDC003327. The sequence continues at coordinate 3,512 of NZ_JBSFSA010000013.1, forward strand.
GACGCCGTCGTCCTCCCGTCCAAGCGGATCCTGCTGTGCGTCGGCGACGTCGCCGGTCACGGCATAGAGGCGGCGACCGGCATGGTCGTCCTGCGCAACGCCATGCGCGGCCTCGCCGTCACCGGCGCCGGCCCCGGCCAGCTGCTGTCCTGGCTCAACAGCGTCGCGCACCACCTGACCGCCCACGTCACGGCCACCGCCGTGTGCGGCGTGTACGACCCCGAGACCCGCGTCCTGCGCTGGGCCAGGGCCGGCCACCTGCCGCCGGTCCTGATCCGCGGGTCGGAAGCGGGCACCCTCCCGCTCCTCGGCGGGCTGCTTCTGGGCGCTCTTCCCGAGGCGGAGTACGAGGAGGGGGAGGTGCAGCTCGAACTGGACGACACGCTGCTGATGTACACCGACGGCCTGGTGGAGCGCAGGGACACGTCCGTTCAGGTGTCCCTGTCCCAGCTGCTCGCCGCGGCACAGGACCCGGCCTCCTCGCTGGAGCGCCGGCTCGACCGGCTGCTGCTGCACAGCAAGTCGGACACCGACGACGACACCTGTCTCATCGGCATCAAGGTGTCGTGAGGCGAGGAGCAGACCGCGGCGGGCTCGGTGTCACAGGAAGTGGCGAAGGGGAAGGACGGCCGTCTCTCCGGTGCGCTGGAGGAACGGACGGCCCTTCCAGCGGCCGGGCACGATCTCGACGCTCACCGAGAGGTCGTCGTCGAAGTGGTCGTCGAGCGTGGCGGTGAACGCCGTGTCGAGGACGGCGAGCATGACTTCCTCGTCGTGGTCGAGGGAACGCCGGTTGAAGTTCGTCGACCCGATGAGGGCGGCGGTCCCGTCAACGGTGATGACCTTCGCGTGCATCATGGTCGGCTGGTACTCGAAGATCCTCACGCCGCACGCGAGGAGATCGTCGTAATGGCGCTGTCCGGCCAGCTGACAGACCCTCTTGTCGGTGTGCGGGCCGGGCAGCAGGATCTCCACCTCGACGCCGCGGCGCGCCGTGGCGCAGAGCAGCTCGACGAAGAAGGCGTCGGGGGCGAAGTAGGCGGTGGCCAGCCGGAAGCGCTCCTGCGCGCTCTCCAGTACGACCCTCATCAGGGTCTGCATGTCCTGCCAGCCGAAACTGGCCGAGCCGCGCACGACCTGGACGACGGCCTCGCCGTGCGGGCGGTGGTGGACGAACCGGTCGCGCTCGTCGAAGAGTTCCCGGTGGCACTCCGCCCAGTTCTGCGCGAAGGCGGCGGCGATGCCGTCCACCGCGGGCCCCTGGACCTTGACGTGGGTGTCGCGCCACTCGTTCGCGTTCCGGGCGTTGCCGCACCACTCCTCGGCTATGCCGACACCGCCGGTGAACGCGACCTCCTCGTCGACGACGAGGACCTTCCGGTGGCAGCGGTGGTTCTGCTTGAACGGCGAGAGACGCATGGGTCTTCGGAACCAGGACACCTTCACCCCGGCGGCCTCCATCACCCGGAGCTGCTCCTTCTCGATGAGCCGGCTGCCGAAGCCGTCCAGCAGCAGCCGCACGCGTATCCCCTGCCGGGCACGCTCGGCCAGGGCTTCCGCGAACTGACCCGCGATGTCGCCCCTCCAGTACACGAACGTCATCATGTCGACCGTGTGACGGGCGGAGCGGATGCTGCCGAGCATGGCCGAGAAGATCTCGTCACCGTTGCGCAGGGGCGTCAGCGCGTTGCCCTCCGTCGCCGCGATGCCGATCAGCCGTTCCAGGCGTCGTCGCAGCCGGGCACCGGAGCCGGAGGCCACCGCGCCCCGGGCCTCTTCCCTCTGGGATATCGGAGGCAGTGAGTCCTGTGTGCTCGTCATCACGCGTCCACTTCCCGGCCCCGCGGGGTCTCGGCGACGGAATCCCCCCGTCCCACGGTGGCGAGCGCTTCCTCGATGTCCTCGTGGACGGGGGTCGTCACGGTGAGTCCTGTGATCTCCAGAAGTCGGCGGACGGCGGGCGTCGGGGCCACCAGGTGGACGTCGCCGCCCCTCTCCCGCGCTTCTCGCGCCGCCTTGATCACCACGTTGAGGCCGGAGGAGTCCATGAAGCTCAGCGCCGAGAGATCCAGCACGAGGTGACGGCGCCCGTGCAGGAACTGGTTGGCGACGTGGTGGTGCAGGAACGTGGCGGTTTCGGCGTCCATCTCGCCGCCGACGGTCAACAGCGCCGTGACGGCGTCCCGGACCTCGACATCGATATCCAGGTTCTCCTCATGAGCGGGCATGGTCTCCTGCTTTCTGCACACGTGGTCACTTCGGGCCGGGCGAGGGTTCGCCCGCCGTGAGGTCAGGCGGCGGCCCGGTCCTCGTCGACGAGGGCGATACGGGCGGTGATGCGTTTGCCGACCGGTTCACGCTGGGCCTCGAACCCCTGGGCCACCGCCATCACGATCTCCAGGCCGTGCTGGCCGACCCGCCCGGCGTCGGCGGCCCGGGCGACGGGCAGCACCGGGTCGGAGTCCCACACCACCACCTCCACCAGGTCTCCGATGATGCGCAGGTCCAGCAGAACCGGTCCCGGGGCGTACTTGCGGGCGTTGGTGACCAGCTCGCTGACCACCAGCTGGGTGAGGTCCAGGGCTCGCTGCGAGATCGGCACGCCGTGCTCGGCCTGTACGCGGGTGAGGAAACCGGCGGCCAGATGGCGGGCCTGGGCGATGTCCGCGCCGTCCCCGTCCAGTGCGACCGCGGCCTCCAGGACACGCTCGTACAGCACGGCGCTGTTCTTGTTCACCGGCACTGATCCCATCACGACCGCCTTTCACACCCCCGTCAACCCTGCCCGTGTACCCCCGCGACCGCAGACGACACCTGACCCTCGTGAGTGGTCTTGGTCACACAGGGCATCAGCTGGGACCAGGTGAGGCAGCGATTTCGGAGCGAGGCTCCGGTGTGCCAGGATCACCGGCATGGCAGAGGAACAGACGACGGGCACCGAACAGGCCGGACAGCTGGGTCAGCTGTCGGCCGTGGTCACCGAGGCCGACGGCATTCGCATAGTGACCCTGGCCGGAGAGGTCGACCACCACACGGGCGACACCCTCCGCCAGGCCCTGGACACCGCCGACGTTCCCCGGCCCCGCGTCGTGATCGACATGCGGCAGGTGACCTTCATGGACTCCAGCGGCATCAACATCTTCATCGCCGCGCACCACGCCCTCAGCCAGGCCGACGGCTGGCTGCGCCTCGCCGCCCCGACCAGGGCCGTGATGCGCACGTTGAGCCTGGTAGGCGTCGACGCCGTCATCGCCTGCCGCGACAGCCTCTCCGAGGCCCTCGCCGACTGACCGCGCGAACCGCCGGCCGTGCGGGTGCGCCTTTCGGGGCGCTCCAGGGGCCCCGCGGCCGTACTCCTGGGTCAGGCGCGCGGTTCCAGGACGCTGCGGGGGCCGGTGCAGCGGGCGCCCGCCGCCTCCACCCGGCGGCGCAGTTCGCGGTCGGCGGTCACGACCAGGCAGGGCCGACCCGCCGCCTCCGCGGCCAGTGCGGCGATCAGGTCGTCGCCGCTGCCCGGGGCCTCCTCGACCCGCACGCCGGGCACGGAGGCGACGCCCCGGGCGCGGCCCTCGACGACGAGGACGATCTCGTACGGACCCGGGTACGGGCCCTCGTCCGGACCTCCGGTCGCCGCGAGCCGGTCCCGCAGGCGCTCGGCGGCGCCCCGCCGGTCCCGCCACCATCCGTCCGGCACCGATCCGACGACATTGGCCCCGTCCACCACGAGCAGCGTGCGGAGGGGCTGGTTCTCCTCGCTCACGGCCCCAGGATGCCACCGGCCGCCCGCCCCACCGCCCACCGGCGCACGGGCGGACCCGGCCAACTCCCCACCCGTGCACCGGGAGTCGCCCTAGGCTGCGGTCATGGATCATGTGACCGACGCGGCCGGGACCGTCACCCCTGCCGACGGCACCCCCGGAGAGAACGACTACGACCGCTTCGCCGAGGCCTACGCGGCGGAGAACGAGACCAGCCTGGTCAACGCCCACTACGCGCGGCCCGCGATGGTGGCCCTCGCCGGGGACGTGGCCGGTCGGCGGATCCTGGACGCCGGGTGCGGTGCGGGCCCCCTCTCCGCCGCGCTGCGCGACCGCGGCGCGGTCGTCACCGGCATCGACGCCAGCGCCGGGATGCTGGCGCTGGCCAGCCGGCGACTCGGTGACGACGCCGACCTGCACGTGGCCGACCTGCGAGACCCGCTGCCGTTCGCCGACGGGGCCTTCGACGACGTGGTCGCGTCGCTGGTGCTGCACTATCTGGAGGACTGGGGGCCGACCCTGGCCGAGCTGCGGCGCGTCCTCAGGCCGGGCGGCCGGCTGATCGCGTCGGTGGACCACCCCTTCGTGGCGTACACCTTCGAGGACCCGCGGCCCGACTACTTCGCGACCACCGACTACTCCTTCGCCTGGGCCTTCGGCGGACAGACCGTGCCCATGCGGTTGTGGCGCACGTCGCTGCACGCGATGACGCAGGCCTTCACCGCCGCGGGCTTCCGCCTCACCACGCTCTGCGAGCCGCAGCCCGACCCGGCCGCCCGCGAGCTGTTCCCCGAGGGCTTCCGCGAGCTGTCGACCAAGCCCTGCTTCCTGTTCTTCGTGGTCGAGGTGCCGGTTTCCTGATGCGCCCACCGCCCGGAACGTCCGGCGCCAGGCGCGGGGGCGGCACCGCGGGAACGTTTCCGGCCGTTCAGGAAGGGGCAGGCCGTCGGGGGAGGGGGCAACGTGGCGCTGCGCTACTACCTGTACATCGGTGACGCCGAGGTCGACACGATGCTGCCGCGGGCCGACCCCCGAGGCGGCCCCCGCCGCGGGTCAGGTCGGCAGCTCCCCCCTCGTCGCCCTGGCCGACCGAAGCCATGACGGAGACGGGGGAGGCCCGCGTCTGGCGGCCGGGCGAGGTGGTGCACGGTCTGTACGAGGTGCTCGACGTGGTGCACAGCGGCGGGATGGGGCTGGTCCACCGCGTGCGCCACCGCGGCTGGAGCATGGACCTGGCGGTCAAGACGCCCCGGCCGGAACTGGTCCGGACGGCCCACGGCCGCAGCGCCTTCGAGGCGGAGGCCGGTACGTGGGTACGGCTCGGCCTCCACCCGCACACCGTCGGCTGCGTCTACGTCCGCACGCTCGACGGCATGCCGCGGGTCTTCGCGGAGTGGGTCGACGGCGGCAGCCTCGCGCGGGCCGTGCACGACGGCTCCCTCTACCGGGGCGGGCCCCGGGCCGCCCTCGGCCGCGTCCTCGACGTCGCCCGGCAGACCGCCTGGGGGCTCGCCCACGCCCACGACAGCGGCCTCGTCCACCAGGACGTCAAACCGGCCAACGTGATGCTGGAGCCCGACGGCACCGCGAAGGTCACCGACTTCGGCCTGGCCGGGGCGCGGGCGGCGAGCGGGGAGACCGCCGTCGAGCGGCCCGTCGGCGGGGAGCTCACCGCCGGCTTCGGCGGTATGACGCCCGCCTACTGCTCCCCGGAGCAGGCGGCGGCCGCCGCCGGAGCCCCGGACGTACGGCTCACCGCGGCGACGGACGTGTGGTCGTGGGCCGTGACCGTCCTGGAGATGTTCGTCGGGCGGATGCCGACCCGGTACGGCCAGGCCGCCGCCGAGGTGCTCGAACTCCACCTGGCGGGCGGGATCGGGGCCACCCACGACGACCGCGTCCCCGCCGTCCCGCCGGCCGTGGCCGAGCTGCTCCGCCGCTGCCTCGCCCTCGACCCCCGGGACCGCCCCGCCGGGTTCGCGGAGGTGGCGGCCGCGGTGGGAGCGGCGTACGAGGACGCCCTCGGCGAGCCGCACACCCGGGCGGAGCCGCAGGCCGCGCGGCTGCTGTCGGACGGGCTCTCCAACCAGGCGCTCTCGCTCCTGGACCTCGGGCGGGAGGCGGAGGCCGAGGAACTGTGGCGCGCCGCCGTCACCGCCGACCCCCACCACCTGCCCTCGCTCTACAACCACGGACTGCACGAGTGGCGGTCGGGCAGGCGTACGGGAGAGGAGCTGGTCGCGGTCCTGGAGGCCGCGGGCGCGGCGGAAGCGGATCCGCTGCTCCTCGGCCGCGTCCACCTGGAGCGGCACGAGGACGAGTCGGCGGGCGAGCTGTTGCGCCGGGCGGCCGCGCGGGCGGCGGCGAGGACGGCGGCGTCGGCGGCCGGGGCGGCGGGGCCGGAGCCGTCCGGGTCGGAGTCGGGGACATCCGGATCGCCCGACGCCGCCGCGGCGGCCGCGCACTTGGCCGAAGCCGAGGCGGCGTTGGCGGTCTGGCGCACCCGTCCGCCGCGCCCGAGGCACGACCTGGAGGGGCACCAGGGGCTGGTCAGCGCGGTCGCGGTGGGCGCGGACGGCACCGTGCTCTCCGGCGACGCCCGGGGCGGCCTCATGGTGTGGTCGCCGGACCGCGACCGGACGGGCGAGGGGCGACGCCTCCTCACGCGGAAGGGGCCGCGGGTCACCGCCGTCGCCCTGGACGCGACGGGCAGGCTCGGCGTCTGCCTGCGCGAGGACGGCACCGTCCACGTCTGGGACCTGATCCGTGGCCGCCGCCGCCGGCGCGCCCTCCGCACGGAGCGGAAGGAGCCGCGGGGCGTCGCCCTGGCGATGAGCGGCGACGGCGCGTACGTCGCCATCGGTTCGCCGCACGGCACGTTCGACGTCCACCGCACGGACGGTCTGCGCAGGACCACCGTCGTCGAGGGCCACCGCGCGCCCGTCACCTCGCTGGCGCTCAGCGAGGACGGCAGCAGGGCCGTCTCTGCCTCCCTCGCCCAGGGCGACGGCACCGTGCGGGCCTGGGACCTCACCCTGGGCCGCTGCACCGGGACCCTCGCGGCCCCCGACAGAGAGGGCGTCACTCCCCGCCGGATCCCCTTCTACCTCGGCGACAGGGCCGCCGTCTCCACCGACGCCCGATGGGTCGTGGTCGCCTGGGCGCGCGGACCCCTCACCGTGTGGGACGCGGAGCGGGGCGTCACGGTCAGCGAGGCGCCCAACCGGCTGCGGCACGTGGAGACCATGGCCGCGGGCGGCGACCCGCCGACCCTGGTGACCCTCGGGGCCGACGGCGCACAGGCCTGGGACGCCCGGACGGGACAGCGGCTGCGCGCCCTCGACCGGGACGCGGACGAGGTCGTCTTCCACGGCCACGGGGCGGTCAGCCCCGACGGCTCCACGGCCGCGTTCGCGGGCCTGTCCGGCCAGGTCGCGGTGAGACCGCTGCCCACGACGACGTACCGGGCGCCGTGGTGCTACGTCAGGCCCCTCCCCGTGCGCGAACTCGCCACCGCGGACGCCCGGTTCCGCGCGCTGATGGGCCGGGCGCGCGCACGCGTCGCCGAAGGCCGCCACGCCGACGCGGCCCGCACGCTCCGGGAGGCCGGCGCGGTGCCCGGCTTCGCCCGCCACCCGGAGGTGCGGGAGGTGTGGGCCGAGGTGGGCGCGCACGGACGCAGGGCCGGGCTGCTCGGAGCCTGGGCCCACTACCACCTCAACGGCGACGGCGTGTTCACCAGGCCGCCCCTGCTGGCCCTCGGTCAGGAGGACGCGCTGATCGCCACCGCGCGCTGGACCGGCGAGGTGGACCTCTGGGACTTCAGGGCGGGGGAGCGGGAGTACACCTTCGACCGCGGCGAAGAGGGGCATGCCGAGGAGATGCGGTTCGCGCTGGACGGCCGACTGCTGCTGGTCCGCACGAACGCCGGGACGGTACGACGGCTCAGCCTCGTGGACGGCCGCAAACAGATCTTCACGGACGAGCTGGGCTTCATCACGTCCTTCGCCCTGTCCGCGTCCGGCGACACCGTCCTGATCGGCGACGGGACGGGCACCCTGCGCCTGCGGGACCTCCCGCGCGGCGACATCCTGCACACGGTACGGGCGCACCGCGGCGAAGTGCGGGCGGTGGCGCTCGGCCCGGACGGGCGCCACGCCGCCTCGCACGGCGCGGCCGAGCCGGACCCGGAAGGCCGCGGCCGCTCGCACGCCTACGACGGCCACGAGATCCGGCTGTGGCGGCTCGGCGAGGACCGGCCCCTGTGGACGTTGGAGGGGCGCCCGGCTCCCGAGCGGCTGACGTTCTCCGGCGACGGGAGCACCCTCTTCGTCTCCCGGTTCGGCGGTGTGACCGCCTGGGACGTCGCCACCGGCGAACTCCGCTTCCACTTCCTCGGTCAGGGTGCGGTGGGCGCCGACCACACCGACATCGCCCTCGACGGCGCCGGCCGGCTCGCCGCCACCCGCGACGACCGGTCCCTGCTGGTGTGGGACGCGTCCACCGGTCACCTGCTGCGGACGCTCCCGATGCCGGTCCCGCCGCAGGTCTTCGCGCTCTCCGCCGACGGCACCTTCGCGGTCTGCGGCGGCAGGGACCGGCTCGTACGGATCTGGGACCTGCGGTCCGGACGGTGCCTGCACACCCTGGAGGGTCACCGCGCGACGATCGCCCGGATCCTGCTCAGTGCCGACGGCTCGCGGCTCGCCACCGCCGACCTCGACTCCGTCTGGTGGACCTGGGAGCTGGCCTGGGACTTCGACGTCCGCGACGCGGACGCCGAGCCGGGCGTCTAGGCGGAGTCCCGGCCCGTCGCCCGGTCGGGCGTCGTCGGCGCGTCCGTGCCCGCGGTCAGCCAGGAGCCGATGCCGGGGAGCGCCTCGGGGCCGCTCTCGTCCTCCACCGTCGCCACCAGGTCGGCGATCGTGGTACCGGCGAGCGAGGCCCGCCAGGCGGCCTCCGCCGCCCCCATGGCGCGGGAGATGGCGCAGGGCTTCGCGCACTTCTCCGGCGGGGTCGCGAGGGGCCCCCGCTGCCGGATCTCGGTGCAGACGAACGCCGGATCGGGGCCGTCGACGGCCCGCACGACATCGAGCAGCGTGATGTCGGAGGCCTGCCGGGTCAGCACGTATCCGCCGGTCTTCCCCTGCACGGACCGCACCAGCCCCGCCCGCGACAGCGCCTGCATCTGCTTGGCCAGATAGCTCGGCGACACGTCGTGCAGCTGCGCGAGGCGGGCCGCCGGCACGGGGCGCCGTGCCGCCGTCAGGACCACGCAGCAGTGGAGCGCCCACTCCACGCCACCGGACATCTTCACTCGTGTCTCCCTTTGACTCGGACACAGAGTATCCGAGTAGAATCTCGGATATCGGATGTCCGAGTTTGGCGTCCCGCACAGGAAGGCACACCATGAAGATCACCGTCATCGGCGGAACCGGCCTCATCGGCTCCCAGCTGGTCACCGCCCTCCGCGGCGGCGGACACGACGTCGTCGCCGCCTCCCTGTCCTCGGGGGTGGACCTGCTCACCGGGGCCGGCCTGGACGAGGCCCTCGCGGGCGCCCACACGGTCGTGAACGTCACCAACTCCCCGACCTTCGACGACCGGTCCGCCGACTTCTTCCGCACCACCGTCGGAAACCTCCTCGGGGCGGGGGAGCGGGCGGGGGTACGCCACCAGGTCGCCCTCTCCATCGTCGGCGTCGACCGGGTCCCGCAGCTGGACTACTACCGCGCGAAGGTGCTCCAGGAGGATCTGCTGCGCGAGGGCCCGACCCCGTACTCGATCCTCCGCGCCACCCAGTTCTTCGAGTTCATGGACGCGGTGATGTCCTGGACCGCGGTCGACGGCGTCGTCCGCCTGCCCGCCACGCCGCTGCGGCCGATCGCGTCCGCGGACGTCGTGGCCGCCCTCGCGGACGTGGCCACGGGGGAGCCCCTCGGCGGCACCGTCGACGTCGCGGGACCCGAGGTCATCGCCCTCGACGAGATCGGCCGCGTCACCCTGGCCGCCCGGGGCGACTCCCGTCGCGTGGTCACCGACGACCGGGCGGGCATGTTCGCGACCGTCCACGGCGACGTCCTCACCGGCGGCCCGGCCGCCCGCCTCGCCCCGACCCGCTACCGCGACTGGCTGGCGGCCGCTCCCTCCCGCTGAGGCGACGCTGCGGGTGCGCGGTCCGCCGGTGACGCGAGCCCGGCAGTCCCGGGGCGCGAGCCCGGCCGTTCCGTCACGGGGGCCCGGTTTCCCCGGTGCGCGCCACCTGGCAGACTGCGGTTCTCACCCTCTTCCCGGGCGTCACGAGCGCCCCGCCCCGCTGGAGGTCCCCATGACCGCGTGGAGCGCCCCGGCGCGGTGCCGGACGGCGGGCGGCGACCTGGTCCTCAGGGCCGGGGCCGACGCCCCGGCCGGGGCCGTCCTGCTGCTCCACGGGGGACGGGAGCACGGGCTCGACGCGCCGCCCCCGCTGAACCTGCCGTCCCTGCGCATGCGGCCCTTCGGCGCCGCCGTCGTCCGGTCGCTGCGCGGCCGATCCGTTCTCGTGGGCGAGGTCCGCTACGGCCACCGCGGCTGGAACGGCGACCGTGCGGACGCGGCCCGCGACGCCGAAGTCGCCCTCGCCGGGCTGCGCGAACGCGTCGGCGACGTACCCGTCGTCCTGCTGGGCCACTCCATGGGCGGGCGCGCCGCCCTGCGGGCCGCGGCCGATCCGGCGGTACGGGGCGTGGTGGCGCTCGCCCCCTGGTGCCCGCCCGGGGAGCCCGTGGACCACCTCGCGGGCCGTCGCGTCTACCTGCTCCACGACGAGCAGGACCGGGTCACGTCGGCCCGCGCCTCCTGGTCGTTCGTCCGCCGGGCCCGTACGGCGGGCGCCGACGCGGTCGGCATCCCGATGCCGACGGGCGGGCACGCGATGCTGAGGGGCGCCGGGCTCTGGCACAGGCGCGCCGCCGAACTCGTCGCAGGCATGCTGCCGCGCGACTGACCACCGGACGGGCCGGCCTCGGGTGCTTCCGGCCCGTGGTGCGTCCGGCCCCGGATCTGCCGTGTCGCTCGGCCGTGCCGGGCGGTGCCGTGGCTGCGACCACCGCCCGGCACGGAGTTCATCGGGCGGCGGCCGCCGCCGCGTGCTCGTGGACGTCGCAGGCGTCCTCGACGCCGTACGTCTCCCAGGCGGGGAACTCGTCCTCGGCGGGTACCGCCTCGCCCGGCGCCAACAGGCAGGCGTTGAGCGCCCCGCGCAGGGCGTCGGCCCGCAGCCCGGTGCCGATGAAGACCAGTTCCTGCCCCTGCGCGGTCTCCGGGCCGTGCACCCCGGACGGTTCGAACCGGGCGACGGCGCCGGCCTGGGACCACAGCCCGGTCACCCGGGGCCGGCTCGCCAGCCGGAAGAAGCCCTTGGAGCGCAGGACGCGCCCGAACGTACCGCTGTCCAGACCCTTGGTCACGAAGGCCCACAGCCGACCGGGATGGAAGGGCACGGGGGAGCGGAACACGAGCGAGGAGATGCCGTACTCCTCGGTCTCGGGCACGTGGTCACCGTTGAGCTCCTTCACCCAGCCCGGCGCCTGCTGCGCCTTCTCCACGTCGAACAGGCCGGTGCCCAGGACGTGTTCCAGCGGGACCTGCCCGCGTACGGCCGGGACGACCCGCGCTTCCGGGTTGAGCCGGGAGAGCGTGGCGCGGAGCCGGCGCGCCTCGTCCGGTCCGACCAGGTCGAGCTTGTTGAGCACGATGACGTCCGCGAACTCGACCTGGTCCATGACGAGGTCGCTGACCGTGCGCTCGTCGTCCTCGTAGGGGGCGAGCCCGCGCGCGAGGAGTTCGTCGCCGCCGTCCAGCTCCGTCAGGAAGTTCGCGGCGTCGACGACGGTGACCATGGTGTCGAGGCGGGCGAGGTCCCCCAGGGTGGCGCCGTCGTCGCGCGGGAAGGAGAAGGTGGCGGCGACCGGCATCGGCTCGGAGATGCCGCTCGACTCGATCAGCAGGTGGTCGAAGCGCCCCTCGCGGGCGAGCCGGTCGACCTCCTCGAGGAGGTCGTCGCGCAGGGTGCAGCAGATGCACCCGTTGGTCATCTCGACCAGGCGCTCCTCGGTGCGCGAGAGCGCCGCCTCGCCGCCGCGCACGAGCGCGGCGTCGATGTTGACCTCGCTCATGTCGTTCACGATGACCGCGACCCGCATCCCTTCGCGGTTGCCGAGGACGTGGTTGAGCAGCGTGGTCTTCCCGGCCCCGAGGAACCCGGAGAGGACCGTGACCGGGAGGCGCCCGTCGTACGCGGTCACGCGCTCAGCCCTCGGGCTGGATGAGGCCGCGCTCGTACGCCTTGGCCAGGCGCTGCGGGACCCGGTACACGACGCCGTCGACCGTGATCGGCACGAGCTGGGGGGTGGTCGCCTTCCACTGGGCGCGCCGGTGGCGGGTGTTGCTGCGGGACATCTTGCGCTTGGGGACGGCCATGGGGGCTCCTGGTGGTGCGGACGAGCAGTGCGATGCAGACGCTAGATGAAAATGGCTTCCATTATCAAGTCGGGATTCTCCTCGGAGCTGGAAGGGCGGCAGAAAGCGCCGGCGCCCGGCCGCCGAGGAGCCGGCGTGATCGACCTCGTCGCCGTGGTCGTACGGTCCCGACCGCGTGGCGGGGCCGACTCGTTCGCCCCCGTGCGCGCGGGCCCGCGGCGATGGATGCTGGTGGTAACGGAAGGGGCCGCGCGCCGTCCCCGCGCGGCCCGGCGGCGCGAGGAGGCAGGCCATGACGCGGCACCTGGAGTGGAAGGTCGGCCTTGATCTGGTCGAGGAGCGCGGCAGGACCAAGGCCGAGGCCCGCTTGGACACCGGAACCTCGACCCTCACGGGCCACGGCTCCGCCCGGTGCAACCCGGCGGACGTCGACGTGCCGGCGATCGGCGACGACCTCGCCGCGAGCCGGGCGATGAAGGACCTGGCGGGCAAGCTGATGCGTGAGGCCAACCGGGAGATGGAGGCGGCGGGCGCCGGAACGGTGCCGCAGCACACCGGACCCGGTTACGGCTGGCCGGAGGCGGTCTCCTGACGGAGCCGCCCGCGCTGACCAGGGCCCCGGGGGCGCCCCCTCGGCGCCCCCGGGGCCCTGGCGTACGGGGAGCCGATCACGTACCGCGAAGCCCGCCGTCGCACACCGCGCCCCGCCTGGCGAGCCCCGCGCGCCCCGCCCCGGGCCCCGTCGCCCGGAGAGCCCCCCCGCCCCCGCCCCGTACCCGCCGACGTCCTCAGGGTGAGCCGGCGGCGTCCTCGTACGCCAGCCGGTCCACGACCTCCACCACGCCGTCCACCGTCTCGCACAGCCGGACGAGGATCGGTCCGAGGCCCCGGCGCTTCAGCTCGCCGCTCAGCGTCACCCGGCCCTCGTCGACGTCGATGTGCACGGCCGAGGGGGAGAGGCCCAGGATGCGGACGACGACGTCCTCCCGGATCTCCTCCTGGATCGAGCGGTCCCGCCGCAGGAAGAGCTGCAGGAGGTCGCTGCGGCTGAGGACCCCGATGAGCCGGCCGTCCGCGTCCACCACCGGCAGCCGCTTCACGCGGTGCCGCTCCATCAGCCGGGCCGCCTCGACCGCCGTCCACGAGGGCCGGGCGGTCACGACGGGACTCGTCATCATGGCCTCCGCGGTGCTCGGCCCGTCCTTCGCGGTGTGCCGGCGCAGCAGATCCGCCTCGGAGACCACGCCCACGGGCCGGTTGTCCTCGTCGACGACGGGCACGGCGGTGATGCCGTACTCGTCGAGGAGCCGGGCGATCTCCTTGAACGACGTCCCGCGCTGCACCGCCACCGCGGTCGGGGTCATCAGGTCCGCGACGCTGCGGTGCCTCATCGTCCGTTCCGTCCCTTCTGGGTTCCGGATCACATGATCCCCCACCGGGTGTCGGCTCGGCGTGAAGGGAGGCGAATCGAGCCGCGGAAGGGACTTGTGGGCTTGTCATGCACATGCTTACTTTCGAGTAGGTCGCCACTCCCGGCAGGAAGAAGGCCCCACCATGCCCACGCTCCCCACACCGGACGCGCGCCCCGGCCGCCACCTCCGCCACCGCACCCGCCCCGCCCGTCGGCTCGGCGGGCTCCTCGCCGCGGCCCTCGCCGTCCTCGCCGCGACCGGCGGGACGGGAGCGGCCGCCCAGCCCCGGTCCGCGCCCAAGCCCCTGGCCCACACACAGCCCCAGGCCCCGGCCCCGTTGACACGTGACGCCGCCCTCCGTGAGGTCATGTTCGTCGGCAACAACTGGGACGGCACCGCCGACGTGATCGCCGCCCGGGGCGACTTCCGCCGCATCGGCCGCGTCAACGTCATCCCGGACAAGGAGGAGCGCCTGCGCGAGATCTACCTCAACCCCGTCAAGCTCGCCTTCTTCCTCGGCGTCCGCAACGGTCCCGGCGAGGGCCACGACCAGTTCGTCGACGACATGTACGCCACCCCCGACGGCTCCTCGATGGTCGTCTCCCGCCCCAGCTTCGCCGACGTCGTCTCGCTCGACCTGCGCACCGGACGCGTCAACTGGCGCTTCCCAGTGGCCGGTCACCGTTCCGACCACATGGCCGTCTCGCCCGACGGCACCCGGGTGGCGGTCTCCGCCTCCACCGCCGACACCGTCCACGTCCTCGACGTCGTCACCGGACGCGAACTCGGCTCCTTCACGACGGGCAGCAAGCCGCACGAGAACGTCTTCACCTCCGACGGGCTCCTCTGGAACATGTCCATCGGCGAGGTCACCACCGCCCTCGACGCCCCCTGGCTCGACTGGACCAAGGGCGACCGCCGCATCACCGTCGTCGACGCGCGCACCTTCGAGACCGTCCGCGTCATCGACATGCGCGACCGCCTCGACGCCTTCGGCCGCGGCGACCTCTCGGACGCCGTACGGCCCGTCGCCTTCACCCCGGACGAGAAGAAGCTGTACTTCCAGGTCTCCTTCTACACCGGCTTCCTCGAGTACGACCTGGCCACCGACCGCATCACCCGCGCCAAGGCGCTCCCCGGCAACCCGGCGACCGACCCCGACCGCACCACCTGGGTCAACGACTCGCGCCACCACGGCCTCTCCATGAGCCCCGACGGGACCAAGCTCTGCGTCGCCGGCACGATGGACGACTACGCCACGATCGTCGACCGCGCCACCCTCGAGGAGGGCCCGCTCGTCGAGGCGTCCAAGCCCTACTGGGCGACCGTGAGCGGCGACGGCACGGCCTGCGTCGTCTCCGAGAGCGGCGCGGACCGGGTCACCGCGATCGACTTCGCCACCGGCCGGCGGGTGGCCACCGTCGAGGTCGGCGACCACCCCCAGCGCGTCCGCCTCGCCCGCGTCCCCGCCGACTGGACGGGCGTCACCGCCCCCTGACAGCGGCCCGGCGACGCGGGGAGACGCCAGAGGAAGGCGGTACGGGGACGGGCGCGACGCCCGCCCCCGTAGCCTCACCCCCGCCGCACGGAGACCTCGTGGAGCGAGTACCCCCACCCCGTCGCGCGCCGCACGCCCTGGATCCGTACGTGACGCGCGGACTGCGAGGCGAACTCCGCCGTGTCGTAACCGCCGTCACCGGCGTCCGTCGACCAGACCGTCCGCCAGTCCGTGCCGTTCTCCGACACCTCGATCCGGTACGTCCGCGCGTACGCCCGCTCCCAGTCGAGCGTCACCCGCCCGATCCGGTGCACCGCCCCCAGGTCGACCGCCAGCCACTGCGCGTCCGACCAGTCGCTGGCCCAGCGCGTACCGACGTCACCGTCGACGGCGCGGCCGGGCGCGTAACTCGTGAACGGGTTCCACTCCGTGGAGCTCGCCGACGTCGGCCTGCCCTCCGCGAGGTCGACGCCGACCTCGTGGTCCTCCGTCGCCCGCCAGGTCCTCAAGTACGACTCCGCGCCGCCGGCCAGCTCCTCGACGATGCCCTGCCCGCCGGTCAGCCGCAGCTGCTCGATCCAGTCGGGGACCAGGCCGTTGTGCGCGGCGCCGTCCGTGTTGAGGTCCCAGGTGCGCTCGCCGGTCACCTGCCGGTCGAGGACCGCGCCCCCGTCGAAGCTGCGGAAGGGGTACGTGACGGCGTTCGGCGCCCCGGCCCCGACCGGCCCCGGCCAGCCGCCGACCCCGTTCATGTCGGTGCCGTAGCCGAGCCCGACCCCGTACTTCTGCCGCAGCGCGGCCTTCTGGCCCGCCTCCCCGACGAAGCCCTCCGCGCCGTGCATGTACTGGGCGACGAACCCGCCGAGCCGGTAGAGCCGCTCGGTCCAGTCGAGGTCCATCCAGCTGTGGCTGGAGAGCACGCCCGGGTACTCCTCGGCCTCCAGGATGTCCAGGGCGCGGCCGGCGGCCTTGACGCTCATGTGGTCGAGCTCCAGCATCATGCCGCGGTCGATCATGCCGCGCAGCGCGTACTCGCCCAGCCTGCTCAGGCCCCGGGTGTTGCACCGCGCGTCCGAGGCGTACGAGGGCACGCTCACCCCGGCCGGCAGCTTCGCCTCCATCGCGGGCACGGCGCCGAGCCCGATCGGGTTGTCCTGCTGCGGCCCGGTGCACCGCTCCGTGGCCCAGAACGTCCCGGTGGACAGGAACTGGCCGATGTTGACCGCCACGCCCGTGGTGCCGCTGTCGAAGCGGACGCCGCACAGCGCGTTGTCGAACTTGTGACACAGGAACATGCTGCGGACGCCGAGCCCGTACAGCTCGTCGAGGCCGCGGTCGATGTCCGCCCGGTCGCACTGCGCCACGTCGAGGATCTGCTTGCAGCCGAACGGCTCCGACGTCTCGACGCCGAGGACCACCGCGAGCTTGCCCTGCTCGACCACCGCGCGGGCCTGCGCGGCGCCGGTCACGATCCGGAACCAGCCCTTGCCCGCGCCTCCGTACATCCGGTCGACGTACTCCTGCATCTCGTACGTCTTGCGGGCCTGCAGCCGGATCGACTCCATCTCGTCGCAGCCCCGGTCCCGGGGGAGCAGCGAGCAGATCAGGCCGTTCGTCACCAGATCGGTGACGAGCACCCGCTGCCCGCCGCGCCAGGCCCGCTCCACCCACGCGTAGTAGTTCTGCTGGTGGCTCAGCGAGTCGTGGGCCGGCCAGTCCTTGAACGTCGGCCAGCCGACCGGGTCGTGGTGCCCGTCCGCGCCGCCGGTGAGGTTCTCGAAGATCGCGCCCGAACCGTCCGGGTAGTGCTCGGGACAGTCCTTGAGCGCGTCCGCCACCCCCGCGTCGGAGAACGGCTTGCCGCAGATCATCCGGCCGCCGAAGCCCTCGTTGGACATCAGGTGGTTGTGCGCGTCGACGAAGCCGCGCACCCGGCCCCGCGCGTCGGTGCCCTGGAACGGCGCACCGGTCACGTTGATCCCGGAATCGGGGGAGGGCCGGGAGGCGGGCTCCCACCACGCCCCGCCGCCGGGGCCGGCGGCGGGGACGGGACCGGAGCCGAACAGGACGGCGGCCAGGGCGAGAAGGAGGGACACGAGCGTCAAGCGCCGCGTCCTGCGTGCTGACGATGGGTTCATGGTCTGCGATGCCTCCGGTCGGTGGGGGTGTACCGGGCGCCCCGAGGATCGCGGCCACGAGAGAGTGAGTCAATAGTCCGGGACAGACGACCTGAAGCCCCGGACCCCACCCGTCACCCCTCGATCAGCCGCACCAACTGATCGGCCGTCACATCGAGCAGGGCCTCCGCCCCCTCCGCGTCCCCCAGCACCAGGTACTGCAGCGTCAGCCCGTCCACCACCGCCGCCAGATACCGCGCCACCACCTCCACCGGCACCTTCGGCTCGACCCCCACCACCCCGGTCACCTGCTCGACCAGGGCCTTCGCCGACACCGCGTACTGCACGTACTGCGCCCGCGCCAGATGCTCGAACCCGGGCTCCCGCAGGGCGTACTGGGTGAGGTCATAGGTCAGCATGTGCTCCCCGGGCCGCCCCACGACGTCCCCCCAGTACGTCCGCAACGCTCCCCGCACCGTCTCGCGCAACGTGGCCCGCGGCTCGACCGCCGACATCACCCGCGCCACGTAGCTCTCGGTGATCGTCTCGATCGCCGCCTCGAGCAGCGCCTGCTTGGAATCGAAGCAGTAGTGGAAGACGCTCAGGGACACCCCCGCCTCGGCACAGATCGACCGGGTGGTCGTCCGAGCGACCCCGTCCCTGGTCATCGCCCTGATCGCCGCCTCGACCAACTGCCTGCGCCGTTCCCCCGCAGCCATCCGCCCCATGAACCCTCCTCGTGTCGGGCGCCAGGCTAACCCTCACGCGTGCGGTGTCGGCCAGGCGTCCCGTTCGGCGAGGTGGAGGACGAGGGACGCGATGTTCCAGGCGTCGTCCTCGCCGCTGTGGTGGCGGCCCTCCAGGGGGAGGGAGGCGTGGGTGAGGGCCTGGGCCATGCCGGGGCGGCGGCGGAGGGCGTGGGCGTCGGTGAAGACCGCCTTGGCGTTGGTGTGGTGGCGGCCGAAGGGGTACGGGGTGTTCGTCGCCGCGCACTGGCGGGTGAACTGGTGGCGGTCGTAGTCGCCCCAACTGGCCCACGGGCGGCTGCCGGAGGCGTGGGCGGTGGCGAGGAGGCGGCAGGCGGCGGCGAAGTCGAGGCCCCTGTCCACCTCGGCCTGGGTGAGGCCGGTCAGGGTGGTGCAGAAGGCGCTGACCCGGGAGCGGGCCGGGCGGACCAGGATGCGGTGGCGGGCGGTCCGTTCGCGGGCGGTCAGGTCGACGACGGTCAGGCCGATCTCGATGATCTCGCTGACGGCACCGGGCGGCGGCGAGCCCTCCCAGCAGGTCGCCTCGACGTCCACGACGTTGAGCAGATGAGGTGCGTCCATGCCGGGAGGGTAGGGCGGCGACGGGCCGCCGGGCACCGGGTTTTCCTGGGGCGGTCAGTCGCGGCTCAGGTCGAGGACCTCGCGGAGGGCCGCCACCGCGTGGGCGCGGTGTTCGTCGAGCCAGTGGACGGCCGCGTCGTCGTCGCCGTTGGCGAGGGCCGAGATCACGGCACGGTGCTCGCGGACGGCCTGCTTCCGGTGCGTCGGCTCGGTGTAGTACAGCGAGCGGTACGCGTCGGTGGCGTCCCACAGCGTCGTGATCAGGCGCACCAGGCGCGGCATGCCGCAGGCCTCGATCAGGGTGAAGTGGAAGTGCCGGTTGGCGGCGGCCATGGTCGTGATGTCGCCCTCCTCCGCGGCTCGCTCCACCTCCCGCTGGATCCGTTCGAGCGCTGCGATCGTGCCGTCGGGCATCGAGACGGCGGCGAGCCGGACGGCCTCCGTCTCCAGGAGCCCGCGGATGCGGTAGATCTCCTCCAGGTCGGCGAGGGACAGCTGCGCCACGAAGTAGCCGCGGTGTATGTGGTGCACGACCAGACCCTCGGCCTCCAGCGCCTTGAGGGCCTCGCGCAGCGGGACGCGGCTCACGTCGAGGCGGGCCGCCAGGGCGTCCTGGCGGATGGGGGCGCCCGGCTTCAGCTCGCCGCTGGTGATCGCGCGCCGCAGCTCGGCCAGGACGAACTGCTGGGCGGTCTGCGGCCGCCGCCTCTGCACCGCGCTGCTCATCGGATGTACCTTCCGTTCCGTTCCGTCCGGACCATCTTCCTATGGATCAGTCGGTGCGTGGTGGCCGTCCCAGCTCCGCGAGGAGCGCGTCCGTGTGCTCGCCGAGGCGCGGGGGAGCGGCCCGGTACGCGGCGGGCGTCGACCCGAACCGGACCGGGTGGGCGACCTGGGCGGGTCCGGCCGCGGACTCCGGGACGTGCGCGCCGAGCCCCAGGCGGTCGGCGAGCGCGAAGGCGCCGGCCAGGTCGTTGATGGGCCCGCAGGGCACCCCGGCCGCCGTCAGCTCCTCGAACCAGTCGTCCGCCGGGCGCGTCCCGAGGCGGCCGGACAGGGCGGTGACCAGCGCGTCCCGGTGGGCGACCCGGGCGGTGTTCGTCGCGAAGCGCGGGTCCTCCGCCAGCTCCGGCAGCCCGAGCCGCTCGCACAGCGCCCGGAACTGGCGGTCGTTGCCGACGGCGAGGACCAGCGGCCGGTCCGCCGCCTCGAACACCTCGTACGGGGCGATGCTCGGGTGCCGGTTGCCCATCGCGCGCGGGACGACCCCGGCGCCCAGGTGCGCGGCCGCCTGGTTGGTGAGCGCCGAGAGCAGCGAACCCAGCAGCGAGACCTCGATCCGCTGGCCCTCGCCGGTGCGCTCGCGGTGCCGCAGCGCGGCGAGCACGCCGAGCCCGGCGTGCAGACCGGTGATGACGTCGACGAGCGCCACCCCCGCCTTCGTACCGGAGCCGCCCGGTTCGCCGGTGACGCTCATCAGACCGCCCATCGCCTGCACGAGCAGGTCGTAGCCGGGGAGCCGGGCGCCCTCGTCGGAGCCGAAGCCGGTGACGGAGCAGTAGACGAGACCCGGGTTCCTCCCGCGGACCTCCTCGTGGCCGAGGCCGAGCTTCTCCATCGTCCCGGGGCGGAAGTTCTCGACGAGCACGTCGGCCCGGTCGACGATCGCCCGCGCCGTCGCCAGGTCCTCGGGATCCGTCAGATCGAGTGCCACCGACCGCTTGTTGCGGTTCACCCCAAGGAAGTACGTGGCCTCGCCGGCGGCGAACGGCGGTCCCCACGCGCGCGTGTCGTCGCCCGACCCCGGGCGCTCGATCTTGATCACGTCCGCCCCGAGATCGGCGAGGAGCATCGTCATGTACGGACCGGCGAGCACCCGGCCGAAGTCCGCGACGACGATCCCGGACAGGGCGCCGGCCGCGGGAGCGTCCGGACGGTCGGCGGGGTCGACGGAGCCGGCAGGCTCGTCGTGGTACGCGTGCTGCATGTCCGCTCTCCCTCGTCGGCGAATATTGGATTCAGTCGGACCGTAGGGGCGGGATATCGGATTTTCAATACTGGATCCAATATTCGATCGGGCGCTACGCTTCGGCTCGCCGAGTTGCCACAGCCGTCAGGAGGCCGTCCGTGAAGTCGTCGCCGTCCACCCCCGTCCACCCCTTCGATCTGTTCGCCGTCGACGGTCTGCTCACCGACGAGGAGCGCGAGATCCGCAGGACCGTGCGGGCCGTCGCCGACCGCGAACTGCGGCCGCACGTCGCCGGCTGGTTCGAGAAGGGCGAGATCCCGGCCCGCGAACTGGCCCGCACCCTCGGCGGCGTCGGCGTCCTCGGCATGCACCTGGAGGGCTACGGCTGCGCGGGCACCAACTCCGTCGCGTACGGCCTCGCCTGCCTGGAACTGGAGGCCGTCGACTCCGGACTGCGCTCCCTCGTCTCCGTTCAGGGCTCCCTCGCCATGTACGCGATCTGGAAGTACGGCTCCGAGGAGCAGAAGCAGCAGTGGCTGCCGAAGATGGCGGCGGGCGAGTACATCGGCTGCTTCGGCCTCACCGAGCCCGACGCCGGCTCCGACCCGGGCGCCATGCGGACCAACGCCAAGCGCGACGGATCGGACTGGGTGCTCAACGGCACCAAGATGTGGATCACCAACGGTTCGGTGGCGGACGTCGCCGTCGTCTGGGCCCGCACCGAGGACGGCGTGCGCGGCTTCCTCGTCCCGGCCGGCACCCCGGGCTTCAGCGCGCCCGAGATCACGATGAAGCTCTCTCTGCGCGCCAGCGTCACCAGCGAACTCGTCCTCGAGGACGTCCGCCTCCCCGCCGACGCCGTACTGCCCGGCGCCCGCGGCCTCTCCGGCCCGCTCGGCTGCCTCAACGAGGCCCGCTTCGGCATCGTCTTCGGCGCGCTGGGCGCGGCCCGCGACTGCCTGGAGACGGCCATCTCCTACGCGCAGGACCGGGTCGTCTTCGCCCGCTCCCTCGCCTCCTACCAGCTCACCCAGCAGAAGCTCGCCGACATGTCCCTGGAACTCGGCAAGGGCATGCTGCTCGCCGTCCACCTCGGCCGCCTCAAGGACGCGGGCACGCTCACCCCCGAACAGGTCAGCGTCGGCAAGCTCAACAACGTGCGGGAGGCCATCGCGATCGCCCGCGAGTGCCGCACCGTCCTCGGAGCCAACGGCATCACCCTGGAGTACCCGGTGCTGCGCCACGCCAACAACCTGGAGTCGGTCCTCACGTACGAGGGCACGAGCGAGGTCCACTCCCTCGTCATCGGCAAGGCGCTCACCGGCGAGCAGGCCTTCCGCTGACGGACATCCCCCAGTGACGACGACGGCCCCCGACACCCCCGCCGGGGGCGCCGGGGGCCGCCGCGTCAGCCGGCCGTGACCCGGTCGACGAACGCGTCGAGATGGCCCATCGTGCGGGCGACCTTCTCCTCCAGCGTCAGCGTCTCCTCCTGGCGAAGCCCGCGCAGCTTCGGCTGGCGGCGCCCCCGGATGTACAGGGAACACGCCAGGTCGGCGCAGATGTAGATGCCGACCGTGTTGCCGTCCCGGCCCCGGCTGCCGGCCAGCGGCGCCGCGAGCAGCGTGACTCCCGACGACGCGTGCCCCGTCAGGCAGATCTGGCAGAGGCTCGACTTCACCGCGCTCGTCCGCCCCGCCGCCGGCACGCGCAGCGCCACGCCGACCGGTCCGTCCTCGCGGGGCACGACCAGGTGGGCCCGCAGCGGCGCGCCCGGATCGACCCAGCCGAGGAAGTCCAGGTCGGACCAGGGGAGTTCGGCGAAGTCCAGCGGCAGCTTGAGCCGCGCCGCCTCGCCCTTCGTACAGTTCACGAACGAGGAGCGGATCTGTTTGTCGGTCAGTGGTTCCACTCGGTGGACCGTACACGCACCTCCGGCGAACGGCATCCGGATTTACGGCCCCGGGCCTCTCAGGCCACCCAGTCCGGCAGCGCCGGGTCCGCGAAGCGCCCCGGTGCCCCGTCGAGCGCGGCCGCGAGCCGCTCGGCGGCCGGTTCGTAGGCCTTCTCCGGCAGGGTGTACGGGATGCGCAGCCGGTGCTCGTGCGTGCCCGGGTCCACGCCGAAACGCGCCCCGCCCTCCACCCGCACCCCGTTCCGCAGCGCGCGCGAGGCGAGCGGGGAGGCCACCGGCCGGCCCAGGTCGATCCAGAGGCACATGCCACCCGCCGGAACGGTCCAGCGCCACTCCGGCACGTGCCGCGCCAGGGCCGCCGTCAGGGCCTCCCGGCGCCCTCGCAGCTGCTCGGTCCGGCGCGGCAGGATCACGTCGAGCCGGTCGATGAGCGCCACCGCGACGAGCTGGTCGAGGACGGAACCGGCGAGGTCCGCGGCGATCCGGACCCGCGCGAGTTCGGTGACGACCCGCGAGGCGGCCCGCACCCAGCCGACCCGCAGCCCGCCCCAGCAGCTCTTGCTCAGCGAGCCGACCGAGACCACCTGCTCGGCGTCGCCGCCGCCCACCGACGCCGCGAACGGCAGCGGGGCGGGCACGTCGAGCGCCATGTCGGTGAGCGTCTCGTCGACCACCAGCCAGGTCCGGGTGGCCCGCGCGGCCCGCGCCACCTCGCGGCGCTGCTCCTGCGGCATCAGGCGGCCCGTCGGATTGTGGAAGTCCGGGATCAGGTACGCGAGCCGCGGCGCCGCCTGCCGCAGCGCCGCCTCCACGAGCCCGGTGTCCCACCCGCTGTCGGTGACCGGTACGGGCGTCACCCGCAGGCCGCGGTGGCGCATCGCGTCGAGGGCGTTGGTGTACGAGGGGTTCTCGGCGAGGACCCGGTCGCCCGGCCGTCCCAGGAGGGACAGCACCAGGGACAGGGCCTGCTGCGCGCCGGTCGTGACGAGGATCTGCTCCGGCCGCGTCGGCAGCCCGCGCGCCGTGTACCGGGCGGCGATCGCGGCGCGCAGCACCGGCAGCCCGTACGGGTGGTAGCCCTGCGCCCCGGCGTAGGCAGGGAGTTCGGCCGAGGCGGCGGCGAGCGCGGCCGCGAGTTCCTCCTGCGGTGCCTCCGGCGCGGCCAGGGCCAGGTCGATGGTGGCACCGGCCTCGCCGTGGAACGCGCCCAGCGCCGTCGGCGCCTGCCCCTCCGGGAGCGCCGTCCAGGTGCCCGCGCCGCGCCGGCTGTGCGCGTAACCGCTCTCGCGCAGGAGGTCGTACGCCCCCGTCACCGTCGTCCTGCTCACCGCGAGGACCGCGGCGAGTTCCCGCTCGGCGGGCAGGCGCAGGCGCAGCGCGACCCGGCCGTCGAGGAGCGCTTCCCGTACGGCGCGGGCCAGCTCGCGGTAGCCGAACCGGCCCTCGGGCGGCGGGGTGAGGAGCGAGGCGAGCTGGCGGCCCGTCAGAGTTCGGTCCGCGGTATGGACCACTCGGCCCTCTGCCATGCCAATCACTCCTTATTGGCTCTGCTGTCCAGGCCAATAAGGCTACAGACTCCTGTCCAGTGGCCTGGTCGACGGGCCCGGGGGCCGACAGTGGCCCCGGGGCCGCAGGGGAGCCCGGCCGGAGAGGAGACGAGCGATGTGCGGACACTTCACCGACCGCGACGAGCGGATGTGGCAGCGGCGCACCGAGGAGCGCGCGGCCCGGCCGCTGCGGATCGGAACCTGGCTCAGGGGGCTGCGTACGGCGAGGGGGTTCCGCGGGGCGGGACGCCTCGCCTGAGCCCGGACGGCCGGACGGACCGCATGGGCCGGTCGGACTGACCGGATGGACGGTCGGCCTGCCGGACGGACGCCGCCGTGATGCTGCGGGGGGCCCGCCCCGTACACGCGCAACCCCCGTACCGGAAGGGACCGGTGCGGGGGGTCGCCCGTACCTGGGCGGGCGTCGTTGTCAGAGCGTGGGCGGTGTGAAGGCGCCGGCCCCGGCGGCCGCGGCGATCAGTGAGCCGGGACCCGGGGCGGGGGCCGTCGAGGCCGACTGGCTGGTCGTCCCGTCACCGGGCGCGCTGCTCGTCGTGAGGTCGGCCGACCGCTCCGTCGTGGGCCCGTCGTCCGGACTGGACGACTGCTCCGAGGGCGGGCTCGACGGCGTGTCGGACGGGGTGTCGGACGGCGTGTCCGAGGGGGAGTCGCTGGGGGACGAGGGGGAGTCCGACGGCGGCGTCGGCGTGGACGGAGACGACGGCGAGGTCGAAGGCGAGTTCGACGTGGACGTCGACGGGAGGTGCGACACCGACGGCGTCGGCCGGGGCGGTGGCGGGGTCGGCTTGTCGTGCCGCCCGGTGTCACCGGGCTTCCGCGCGAACCAGCCGTCGTCCTGGGGGTCGTAGACGACGAAGACGTTCACCACGGTCACCGAGGGCGCCACCACGACGACCTGCGAGGAGTTGAATCCCTGCCAGGGCGTGCCGGTCGTGCGCGGTTCCTTCTGTGCCACCGGGTCCGTCAGGGGGTTGCCGCACGCGCAGCGCACCTTCGGCACCCCGCGCGCGTCCACCAGCACCGCGGTCCCGGACTGGAGGACTGCCTGGTACGTGGTGGCGGCGCCGTCCTTGTAGCCGTGGTTGGTGACCCGCGTGTCCACGCGCAGTTGGAGCGGGGTCAGCGCGCGCAGGTAGTCCGGCACGTCGTTGGCCCGGATGCCGAGGACGGTGGCGAAGGCCGCGTTCTTCGCGGGCTCCGCGGACAGGAAGCGGACCTGCTGCTCCACGTCGCAGCTCGCCACCTGCTGCGTACCGCCGTACAGGCCCGGCGCGGAGCCCGACACCCGGGGGGTGCCCGTCTCGGTCGCCCCCGGACGGGGCGGGAGGGATGCGGGTGGCGCGGAACCGCCGGCGCTGCGCGCCGTCGACGCGGTGAAGGGATCGGGGCCGGACGCGGCGGCGTTCTGGAGGAAGACCTCACCGCCGCCGGAGCCGGCCGTGCCGCCCCCGTCGCCCGGCCGGTTGGTGAGGACCACGGCCAGGGCGGCGGCCGCCACCAGGATGGCGGTGACGGAGGCGACCTTCGGTACGGAGCGCCACCACGGGCCGCCGCCGTTCCGGCCACCGCCGCCGGGAACGGCGGTGGAACCGCCGCCACCGGGGCCGTCGCCACCCGGCCCGCCCCCACTGCCGCCCCCGCCCCCGCCGCTGCCGCCGGAGCCACCCGAACCGCCCGAGCCGCCGCTCGGCGGGCCGGGGGGTGGCGGGGGCGGGCCGGCACCCGGCTGGGTGCTCGGACCCGAGAGGGGGCCCGAGGGAGGGCCCGAGGGAGGAACCGACGGAGGGCCGGACGGCGGGTGGGAAGTCACGTTTTTCCCTTTCTTCCGTTCCGCGCCCATTGTGTGCGCGGAACGGGCCCGCCCCGCAAGCGGAGGAGCACGCCCGCGCATCCGCCCACCCCCACCCCGGCTCACTCCGCCACTCCCACCCCGGCTCACGCCCGGAAGCGGACCGCCGTCACCGGTACTAGCGTGGGCAGCGTGCGCACCCGGCTCCCCACCTCCTCCAGCCCCGCGGCCACGACGGGGCGTCCCGGCCGCGTCGCCGCCCAGGCCCTCGCGGCCGTGGTCGCCGGGTTCGTGGCGATGGGCGTCACCGCCGCCCTCGGCCTCTGGGCCGCCGGAGCGGCCGACCTCCCCGGCGGCTTCACCGCCGTCCTCGCCGCGGTCGTCGTGATGGCCGCGGGCGGCCAGATCGAACTCTCCGGCGACGCCGGATCCCTCGCCGGAACCCAGGGCGAACTCACCGCCATGCCCCTCACCGTCACCCTGGTGGGCGCCCTGGTCACCGGCTACTGCTTCCTGCGCCCGATGCGGCACCACGCGGTCACCAGCACCCGCGAACTCCTGCTCCGTTCCGGCGCGACCGTCGTCCTCTGGCTGACGGCCCTCCTCGGCCTCTCGGCCCTCGCCCGGCACGACTTCCGCATCACCATCGGCGGCGGCGACGCCCAGGACGGCAGCACGCTCGCGGACCTCTTCGGCGAGCTCCTCGACGCCGTGAACCCCACCGTCGGCTTTCGCACCGCCGTCGGTCCCACGCTGTTCTACGGCCTCCTGTGGATCCTCGGCGTCCTCGCCGTCGCCCTGCTCGTCTCCCGCAGGACCCCCCTCCCCTCCCGGCTCCTGCGCTACCAGGAGCCGGTCCGGCCCGCCGCCCACGCGATGCTCCTGCTCGTCCTCGCGTACGTCGTCGTCGGCCTCGTCGTCGGGATCGTCGTCCTCGCCGTGAAGGGGCACCCGGCCGAGACCCTCGCGGTCCTCCTCCTCGGCCTGCCCAACGTGGCCTGGCTCGCCCTCGGCGTCGGCATCGGAGGCTCCTGGGAGGGGCGCGTGGACGGCCCCTTCGGCCTGCCCATGCCCCAGGTGCTCGACGCGGTCCTGCGCCAGGGCGGCGGGGACGGCGCCCCGGGCCGCGAAGGAACGGACCTGTCCACCGTCGACCTCTCCTCGCTCGCCGCGCAGGACGGGCGGGCCTGGTGGCTGTTGCCGGTCGCCGCCGTCCTGCTCCTCGCCGTCGCCTTCGTGGCCGCCGTCCGCTCGCCCGCCCGCGTGAAGGTCTGGCAGCACGCCCTCCACCTGGGCGTCGCCTTCGCCCTGACCATGCTGGTCGTCGCCCCCCTCACCCTGGTCGAGGCCCGGTTCGGCCTCTCCGTCCTCGGCATCGGCGACCTCGACTCCCTCGGCGGCGAGGTCGTCCTGCGCCCCCATGTCTGGAAGACCGTCGGCTTCGCCCTGCTCTGGGGCCTGGCCGCGGGCCTCCTCGGCGGCCTGCTCGCCCGTCGCGTCCACCGCAAGGGCGAGGTCCCGTCGGACGGATCATCACGTCCGTAGCGCGATCCGCCGGCACGGACGGCCCCCCCAGTCCACCCCCCACCGGGACGTTCGGCCGAACCGCCTGTCCCAGAGGACCGGCGCGGCTGGGCGGGCTCTACGCACGCTCGGGCTTGCGTGCCTCGACGAGGGTCCTGGTGGAATGGGCGACGAAGGGCCCCTCGGCCTCGATCCGCTCGTGCAGCTCGCGCAGGCGGCCGCCGTACCGCTCGACGGTGAAACCGGGCACCGTCCAGATCACCTTGCGCAGGAAGTAGATCACGGCGCCGATGTCGAAGAACTCCATCCGCAGCCGTTCCGTGCGCACGTCGACGATCTCCAGGCCGGCGGCCCGCGCCGCCGCGGTCTCGTCGTCGGGGTGGCGCTTCCGCCGCGCCTCGGGCTGCGGCCCCAGGAAGTACTCCACCAGCTCCCACACACTGGCGGGCCCGACGTGCTGGGCGAAGTACGTCCCGCCCGGTCGCAGCACGCGCGCGATCTCGGACCACCACACCGTCGCGGGATGCCGACTGGTCACCAGGTCGAACGCCTCGTCGCCGAACGGCAGCGGCGGCTCGTCCGGGTCGGCGACCACCACCACCCCGCGCGGGTGCAGCAGCCGGGTCGCCCTGGCCACGTTCGGCGGCCACGACTCCGTCGCGGCCGTCGTGGGCGGCAGTTTCTCCACCCCGGCCAGGACCTCGCCGCCGCCGGTCTGGACGTCGAGCGCCGCCGACACCGCCGCGAGCCGCCGACTCATCGCCCGTTGGTAGCCCCACGACGGGCGTTCCTCCCTCGCCCGGCCGTCCAGCCAGGAGAAATCCCATCCGTCCACGGAGGCCGCCGCGGCTTCCGCGACGAGCTCTTCAAAAGTGCGTGCCATAGCCACATTCTTACGGCAACGCCGCACGGCAGCGGCCGCACCACCGCGACGCGACGCCCCCTACAGCTCGCGGAACACCGGCCGCGCCCACGTCGGCGGCTCCGGCGGCGGGCCCAGGGGAGTGGGCGCGGACGGGGCGGGGGCCGGGCCGGTGGTGCCGGAGGCGAGGGCGGTGCGCAGCGCGGCGACGAACTGCAGACACGTGTCGTACCGCTCCTCCGGCGTCTTCGCCAGGGCCCGCGCGAACACCGTGTCCGCCGCCACCGGCAGACCCGGCCGCACTTCGGAGAGCGGCGGCGGAGGGTCGTACTGCTGCGCCCAGAGGACCGCCCAGTCGGTGTCCCGGCGGAACGGCGGGGCGCCCACGAGCATCTCGTACACCACGCAGGCCAGGCTGTAGACGTCGCAGCGGCCGTCCACCGGCTTGCCGGAGATCTGCTCGGGCGCCACGTAGTCCAGGGTGCCCACGAACTCGCCCACCGTCGTGAACCCGGTCAGCGACAGCGACTTCTTCGTCAGCCCGAAGTCGGTGAGGTAGACGTGCTCCGGATGGTCGCCGTCGGTGCCCTCCGCCACCAGGATGTTCCCCGGCTTCACGTCCCGGTGGACCAGGTCGTGCGCGTGCGCCGCGTCGAGCGCCGAGGCGATCTGCACCGCGATCCGGCCCACCGTCGCGGGCGGCAGCGGTCCCTCCCGGGCGAGGAGCGCGACCAGGTCCTGCCCGGCCACGTACCGCATGGCGATGTACAGCACGCCCTCGGTCTCGCCCGCCTCGAAGACCGGCACGATGTGCGGGTGGTCGATCGAGGCCGCGACCCGTGACTCGTGCGCGAACCGCTTGCGGAAGGTGTCGTTGCGGGCCAGTTCGGGCGCGAGCAGCTTCAGGGCCACGGTCCTGCCGAGCCTCAGGTCCCGTGCCCGGTACACGACCGCCATGCCGCCGCGTCCGACCTCGCGCTCCACCCGGTAGCCCGCGATCTCCTGGCCGACGAGCCCCGAGGGGCGGCCCGCCGGGAGGGCGGTGTCCCGTCCGCCGCCGGCCATCAGCGCTCACCCGCCCGGTCCGGTCGGTCACCCGGCGGCCGTTCCACCACCTGGGTCGGGGGCGGCCCGGCCGCCCCCGCCGGGTCGACCTGGGGGACCACCTGCGTGGGCTCGTACACGGCGGGCGGGCCGGACGGTTCGTCCCGCCGTGAGTCCGGCCCCTCCCTCTCGTCCGGCCCATCCCTCTCGTCCGTCTCGTCCCACCCGTCCGCCCCGTCCCACCCGTCCGCCCTGGCCGCGGTCCGGGAGCCCGGATCGGACGGCGCGGCCATCGAGGCCGGCGGCGAGGAGGCCGCGTACGTACCGAGGCCGACGCCGTCGCAGTACACCCAGCGCTCGTGCTCGGCGTCGTAGAGCCACACGGACTCCCCGTCGACGACCATCCCGACCCGCAGTCCGCGGGTCCGCTGCCGGAAGCCCTCGCCGTTCGCGCGGCCGGCGGCGAGTTCCTCGGCCGCCCGTCGGTAGCGCCCGAGCGCGTCCTCCGCGCGGGCGATCAGCGGCCGCGGATCGGCGGTCCTGGCGAGCGGGCGACCCGCCGCCGGAGGGTCGGCGGGCACGGCGACGAGCAGCCGCGCGTCCACCCACGCCGACCAGCCGTTGGAGCACAGCACCCGCCCCCAGTCACCGGCGCGCTCCATGAGCTGCACCGGCAGGAAGGCGTCGAGCGACACCGTCGGCCGGCCGGGGTCCGGGCTCTCCCAGGCCGGGAGGCCGTCCCTCGGCACGACGTGGCTCGGCCGGAAGTCCGGCGCGTACTCGGGTACGAAGACGTTCACGCGTCCACCTCCTCCCACCGTCCGCCTACCGCCGCATCACGACGGGCTCGTGGCGGCGCAGCAGCCGGGCCACGACGAGACCGAGGACGACACAGAGCACCACCAGCACGCCCATGTCGAACAGCCAGGCCTCCGGCGTGTGCCGCATCAGCGGATCGGAGGTCTTCTCGCTCGGCGCGACCTTCCCTATGTCGATGGTCGCGCCCATCGCCGCGAACGCCCAGCGCGAGGGCACGAGCCAGGCCAGCTGCTCCAGGACGGGGGTGCCGCGCACGGTGAGGAGCGCGCCGCAGAAGACGACCTGCACGATGGCGAGGAGGACGAGCAGCGGCATCGTCACCTCCTCCTTGCGGACCAGCGCCGAGACGAACAGTCCGAGCATCATCGCGGTGAACGCGAGCAGCGCGACGGCGAGGGTGATCTCGACCAGCGGCGGCAGCAGGACGCCGTCCGGCACGCCCAGGGGGACGCCGATCAGCGCGACGAGCGTGAGCACCACCGCCTGCACCACGGTGATGGTGCCGAGGACGACCACCTTGGAGGCGAGGTACGCGGAGCGCGAGAGGCCGACGGCTCTCTCGCGCCGGTAGATCGTGCGTTCCTTCACCAGTTCGCGCACCGCGTTCGCCGCGCCGGTCAGGACGCCGCCGACGCAGAGGATGAGCAGCACGTTCATGGTGGACTCGGGGTTGAGCCGCCCCTCCGACAGGGCGCGGGCCATCGCGCCCATCACGAACGGCAGGGCGATCATGATCGCGAGGAACGTGCGGTCGGCGGCGAGCGCGGCCGTGTAGCGGCGTACGAGCGTCCGCAGCTGGGACCCCCAGCTCTGGGCCTTCGGCGGCGGGGCGGGCACGCGGCCGGCCGGACCGCCGGCCATGACCGCGCCGGCACCGCCCGATCCCGCACGGGACGATCCCGCGCCGGCCGCTCCGGCAGCGGCCGGTCCCACTCCTGCAGCGGCCGGTCCCGCGCCGGCGGCCGCGGTCGCCTCCTCGATGTACCGGCGGTGGAAGCGGGAGGAGCGGTACTGCCCGGCCCAGTCGCGGCCCCGCTCGTTCTCGAACGCCTCGAACGCCTCCGGCCACTGCGCGAACCCGAAGAACCCGAGGGTGTCCTTGGGCGGCCCGTAGTAGGCGACCTTGCCGCCGGGCGCGAGGACGAGGAGCCGGTCGCAGACGTCGAGGCTCAGCACGCTGTGGGTGACGACCACGACCGTGCGCCCGTCGTCGGCGAGGCCGCGCAGCATGTGCATCACGGAGCGGTCCATCCCGGGGTCGAGCCCGGAGGTGGGCTCGTCGAGGAAGAGCAGGGACGGCTTCGTGAGCAGTTCGAGGGCGACGCTCACGCGCTTGCGCTGGCCGCCGGAGAGGCTGTGGATCGGCTGGTCCGCGCGCTCCACGAGGCCCAGCTCGCGGATCACCTCGTCCACGCGCGCCCGCCGCTCGGCGCGCGCGGTGTCCTCGGGGAAGCGCAGCTCCGCGGCGTACGAGAGGGCCCTGCGCACGGTCAGCTGGAGGTGCAGGATGTCGTCCTGCGGGACGAGCCCGATCCGCTGGCGCAGCTCGGCGTAGTCGCGGTAGAGGTCGCGGCCGTCGTACAGGACCGTGCCGCGGTCGGCGGGCCGTTGCCCGGTGAGGGCACCGAGCAGCGTGGACTTCCCGGCCCCGGACGGCCCGACCACCGCCAGCAGGCACTTCTCGCCCACCGGGAACGACACGTCGTCGAGGAGCGTCTTGCGGCCGCGGTCGACGGTGACGGAGAGCGCCTGCACGTCGAGGGAGACCTCGCCGGTGTCGGTGAACTCGACGAGCTTCCCGCCGATCAGGCAGAACGCGGAGCGGCCGATGCCGACGATGTCCTCCGGCGTGACGCGGGCCTCGGCGACCGGCCGTCCGTTGAGGAACGTGCCGTTGTGGCTGCCGAGGTCGTGGATCGCGTAGGTGCCGTCGGGGCGGGCGCGCAGTTCCGCGTGGTGGCGGGAGACCACGAGGTCCGCGACGACGATGTCGTTGTCGGGCGCCCGCCCGATGCGGACGGTGCGGGCGGGCAGCGGCCGCACGGACGTCGGCTGCCGGAACGTTCCGGTGGCCGCCGGATGCGACACGGACGCCGGCCGGTACGGCTCCGGCGTGGGCTCCCGCACGACGGGCTCCCGTACGACCGGTTCCCGTACCACGGGCTCGGCTTCCCGTACGGGTTCCACGAGCGCGGGCGGCGGTTCCGGCGGGGGTGGAGGAGGCGGGGGCGCCTCCGGTGGCGGCTCCCGCGGCGGCTCCGGTGGAACCGGCGCGCGCCCCGGCGCACGGTCCGCGGCGCCCGCCGCGAGGACGGCGCGGGGACCGTCGACCGGGTGCCCGAAGCGTACGACCGTGCCGGGACCGACGGCGCGGGACCCCGTCACGCGTACTCCGTCGGCGAAGGTGCCGTTCGTACTGCCCTCGTCGAACAGGACCCACTGGCCGCCGACGGCGCGCAGCACCGCGTGGTGCCAGGACGCCCGTGCGTCCGCGAGGACGACATCACCGGTGGGGTCGCGCCCGATGCGATAGGCACGGCCCCCCTTCACGAGGGTCGCGTCCCCGTCGATCTCGACGACGAGGTCGGGTGCGACGGGTGCGACGGGCCGCTCTCCCATGCGTGAATCCTATCCGCCGCCGCCGATCCGTGCCCGGGGTGAGGTCGGCGCCCGCCGGTAGGGTGGGCGGTCGTGGCGCGGGGAGGCGCCGGGGGGCCGCGCCCGCGCGCGGCGCCGTCCGAGGGAAGGAAGCACCGTGGCGAAAGGTGTCACACGCCGGCGGCCGCACACGCGCGCGGCACTCCTGAAGGCCGCGCTCGAAGCCTTCGCCGAGTACGGGTTCCACGCGACGACGATCGAGCAGGTCTGCGAGAGGGCGGGCTTCACGCGGGGCGCGTACTACTCGAACTTCGCCAGCAAGGAGGAGCTGTTCCTCGCGCTCTTCGACGAGCACAGCGAGCGGACCGTGCGGCGGCTCTCCGAGTCGATCGACGCGCTCTCCGCCGAGGAGTGCACCCTGCCCCGGATCGCGGAGCTGGCCGCCCGCATCGAGCCCGACGAGCGCGACTGGTACCTCGTCACCACCGAGTTCACCCTGCACGCCATCCGCGACCCCCAGGCGGCCTGGGTGCTCGCCCGGCACGACGGGCGGCTGCGCGCCGAGATCGCCCGCGGCCTCGCGCTCGTGCTGCGCAGGGCCGGCCGTGAACTCACCGTGGACCCCGACCGGTTCGCCCGGCTCCTCATCGCCCTGCGCGAAGGCGGTCTGGCCCAGAGCTACGTGGAACCGGCCGAACTGCCGCCGGGCAGCCTGGAGCGCGAGTTCCTGACCCCGCTCCTGGAGGCGTCGACCCGCACACTCCGCGAGGGTGGAGAGGCGTCCGAAGACCCGTCCGGCGGACCCGCCCGCTGACCCTTGCCGCCCGCTGCCCCGCGTGGTCCTGAGTATCCCCGGAGGGGCGGGGCTTGCGGCCCCGGGTTTTCCCTGGTTACGGTCGGGGTGCAGCAGAGGGAAAGCGCTTACTCCCCCTTCCGCCCGCTGCCGTAGCTCGTCCCCCACCCCCGGAGTCCGCCGCGTGCCCACCCCCGACGTCCTGGTCTACACCCGCACCGCCGGATACCGGCACGACTCGATCCCCGCCGGGGCCGCCGCACTCGTCGAACTCGCCGCGGAGCAGGGCCGGGAGGCCGAGGTGACGGAGGACCCGGAGGCGTTCACGCCCGAGCGGCTCGCCCGCTGCGCCGTCGTCGTCCTGCTCTCCACCACCGGCACCGTCCTCACCGACTCCGGCCGCGCCGCCTTCGAGGCGTACCTGAGGAGCGGCGGTGCCCTGCTCGCCGTCCACGCAGCGGCCAACGCCGAGCCCGACTGGCCCTTCTACGGCGCACTCCTCGGCACCCGCTTCGACGGGCACCCCGCGCTCCAGCCCGGCACGGTCGTCGTCGACGCCCCCGGCCATCCGGTGACCGTTCCCCTTCCGGCCCGCTGGGAGTGGACCGACGAGTGGTACAACTTCACGTCGAACCCGCGCGGCGGCGGCAGCGGCGGCCTCGGCGACGTCCACGTGCTCGCCCGCGCCGACGAGTCCACGTACCGGGGCGGCACGCTCGGCGACGACCACCCGCTCGTGTGGTCCCGGACCGTTGACCGGGGCCGGATGCTGTTCACCGCCCTCGGACACGCCCCGGAGGCGTACCGCCACCCCGTCTTCCGCGCCCACCTCGCCGGCGCGCTGACCTGGCTCACCGCACCGGCCCCCTGACCCACCCCCTGACC
Source organism: Streptomyces sp. NPDC003327 (assembly GCF_053589515.1). NCBI lineage: Bacteria > Bacillati > Actinomycetota > Actinomycetes > Kitasatosporales > Streptomycetaceae > Streptomyces > Streptomyces sp. NPDC003327. The sequence continues at coordinate 37,851 of NZ_JBSFSA010000013.1, forward strand.
CGCCCCCCGGCCCGTCGCCCCCGCCCCGGCTCCCCGCCCGGGTCACCCCACCGCACCTCCCCTGTTGCGGCGGCGCGCCCCACGCGGGAGGTTGCCGTTGGGGGCCGATGTCAGGAGGAGGCTCGTCATGGGCATCGCCACCGTGAACCCCGCGACCGGTGAGACGCTGCGGACCTACGAGGCCCACGGGCCCGACGAGGTCGAGCGGCGCATCGCCGCCGCGCACGAGGCGTACCGTCAGTACCGCACGACCTCCTTCGCCGAGCGCGCCCGGCTCCTGCGCGCCGCCGCCGGCCTCCTCGACGAGGACACCGAGGACATCGCGCGGACGATGACCGTCGAGATGGGCAAGCCGATCGTCGCCGCCCGCGCGGAGGCCGCCAAGTGCGCCAAGGCCATGCGCTGGTACGCCAAGCACGCCGAGGAGCTGCTCGCCGACGAGCACCCCGCCGAGAGCGACGTCCAGGACTCCGGGGCCGACCGCGCCCGCGTCCACTACCGGCCCCTGGGCCCGATCCTCGCCGTCATGCCGTGGAACTTCCCGCTCTGGCAGGTCGTCCGCTTCGCCGCGCCCGCCCTCATGGCCGGCAACACCGGGCTCCTCAAGCACGCCTCCAACGTGCCCAGGACCGCGCTCTACCTCGGCGACCTCTTCCGCCGGGCCGGCTACCCCGACGGCTGCTTTCAGACCCTCCTCATCGGCTCCCGCGAGGTCGAGGCGGTGCTGCGCGACCCCCGCGTGGTGGCCGCCACCCTCACCGGCAGCGAGCCCGCGGGCCGGGCCGTCGCGTCCGTCGCCGGGGACGAGGTCAAGAAGACCGTCCTGGAACTCGGCGGCAGCGACCCCTACATCGTGATGCCGTCCGCCGACATCGTCCGGGCGGTGAAGACCGCCGTCACCGCGCGCGTGCAGAACAACGGCCAGTCCTGCATCGCCGCCAAGAGGTTCATCGTCCACCGTGACGTCTTCGACGACTTCGTCGAACGCTTCACGGCCGCCATGAACGCCCTCACCGTCGGCGACCCCCTCGACGAGGCCACCGACGTCGGCCCGCTCGCCACCGAACAGGGCCGCACCGACCTGGAGTCGCTCGTCGACGACGCCGTACGCCGCGGGGCCACCGTCCTGTGCGGCGGGCACCGCCCCGAGGAGGAGGCCCTCGCGCGCGGCTGGTACTACCGGCCGACCGTGCTCACCGACATCACCCCCGAGATGCGGATCCACCACGAGGAGGCCTTCGGCCCGGTCGCCACCGTCTACCCGGTCGGCGACGTCGAGGAGGCGGTGGCCGTCGCCAACGACTCGCCCTTCGGGCTCAGTTCGAACGTCTGGTCGCGCGACGAGGAGGACATCGCCTTCTGCGTACGCGACCTGGAGGCGGGCGGCGTCTTCGTCAACGGCATGACCGCCTCGCACCCGGCCCTGCCCTTCGGCGGCGTGAAACGCTCGGGCTACGGCCGCGAACTCGCCGGCCAGGGCATCCGCGCCTTCTGCAACGTGACCACGGTCTGGCAGCGCGCCTGACTCCCGCGCGGCAGGCGACCACCCCCCGCCAGCGGCGCCGTGACCCTACGGCGTCTCCCGCGTCCACGCGAGGAGCCGCTCCACCGGCCACGTGTTGATCACGTGGTCCTCGGGCACCCCGCACTCCTCCGCGCGGGCACAGCCCAGGATCTGCCACTCCAGCTGTCCGGGGGCGTGCGCGTCCGTGTCCACCGCGAAGTGGACGCCCGCGTCGACGGCGAGGCGGAGCAGCTCGCGCGGCGGGTCGAGGCGTTCCGGGCGGCTGTTGATCTCCACGGCCGTGCCGGCCTCCGCGCAGGCCGCGAAGACCCGCTCCGCGTCGAACTCCGACGGCGGCCGCAGGCGCCCGCCCGCCACGAGCCGCCCCGTGCAGTGCCCGAGCACGTCGAGGTGCGGGTCGCGGACGGCGCGCTCCATGCGGCGGGTCATCGACCGCGCGTCCATCCGCAGCTTGGAGTGGACCGAGCCGACCACCACGTCGAGGCGGTCGAGCAGCTCCGGCTCCTGGTCGAGCGACCCGTCGTCGAGGATGTCGACCTCGATCCCCGTGAGCAGCCGGAACGGTGCCCACCGCTCGTTCAGTTCCGCCACCACGTCCAGCTGCTCCCGCAGCCGCTCCGGCGAAAGCCCGCGCGCCACCGTGAGCCGCGGCGAATGGTCCGTGAGCACCGCCCACTCGTGCCCGAGCCCGGCGGCCGTGCGCCCCATGTCCTCGATCGTGGCGCCCCCGTCGGACCAGTCCGAGTGGAGGTGGCAGTCCCCGCGCAGCGCCGCCCGCAGCGCGTCCCCGCCGCCCGCCCCGCCCCCGCCCCCGAGGGACTCCGCCAACTCCTCCTCGAGCCGGGCCAGATACTCCGGCACGCGCCCTTCCAGCGCCTCCCGCGCCACCGCCGCCGTCTTCGGCCCGATGCCCTTCACCGACTCCAGCGTGCCCGCCGCCGCCCGCCGCGCCACCTCGCCCTCCGGCAGGGCGGCCAGCGCCGTCGCCGCCGTGCGGAACGCCCGCGCGCGGTATCCCGGTGCTCCGCCCCGCTCCAGGAGGAACGCGATCCGGTTCAACGCGGCCACAGGGTCCACGGCTCCGCCCTCACCCTCTCCTCGCGGGGGACCCGGCCCCCACCGGGGACGCCGGTCCGATCTCGCACCACACCGCCTTGCCCTCGCCGCGCGGTTCCACCCCCCACCGGGAGGCCAGCGCGTCGAGCAGCATCAGTCCGCGCCCCGAGGTCGCCGCCTCGCCGGGGGTACGCCGCCGGGGCCACGCGCTCGACCGGTCCTGCACCGACAGTCGGACCCGCCGCACCGGCTCGGGCAGCACCTCCAGCGTGAGCACCGCGCCGCCCTCCGTGTGCAGGAGCACGTTCACCAGCAGCTCGCCCGTCAACAGCTCCGCGTCGTCCGCCAGTTCCGGCATGCCCCAGTCCCGCAGCGCCCGGCCCACGGCCGCCCGCGCGTCCGAGAGACCCGCCGGATCGGCCTGGTGGATGTACTGGTGGATGCGCGGCGCCCGCGGCGTGCCCGGGTCCGGGCTGCGCCGCAGCACGAGCAGCGCCACGTCGTCGCCCGAACCCCACCGCTCCCACAACCGCTCCGAGAGGTGGTCGGCGAGCGCCTCCGCCTGCGGCGGGCCGCTGCTCACCGCCTCGGAGAGCGCCGCGAAACCGGACTCGATGTCCGTGCCCGGCTGCTCGACGAGCCCGTCCGTGCACAGCACCAGCGTCTCGCCGGGGACGAGGTCGAGCCGGGTCTCCGGGAACTCCTCGTCCCCGAACACCGTCGCGAGGCCGAGCGGCAGCCCGCCCCGCAGGTTCGGCCGCCCCACACGGCCGTCGGTGTGCCGGATCAGCGGCCCGAGGTGCCCGGCCCGTACGGCACGCACGGCGCCGCTCGCCAGGTCCACCTGCGCGTACGTGCAGGTCGCGAAGCGCTGGGTGTCCAGCTCGGCGAGGAAGCGGGAGGCACGCGCCAGGACCGTCGACGGGGCGTGACCCTCGCCGGCGTACGCGCGCAGGGCGATCCGCAGCTGGCCCATGATGGCGGCGGCGTGCGTGTCGTGCCCCTGGACGTCGCCGACGACGATCCCGACGCGGCCCCGGGGGAGTGCGATCACGTCGTACCAGTCGCCGCCGACCTGCCGTCCGCTCCAGGCTGCGTGGTAGCGCACGGCGATCTCGCCGCCGGTGATCTCGGGGATGCGGCGCGGCAGCATCGTCGCCTGGAGTCCGGTGGCCAGCTCGCGCTCCTCGTCGAAGAGGATGGCCCGCTGGAGCGACTGGGCGACGATCGCCGCCAGACCGAGCGCGAGGTTCCGCTCGTCGGCGTTGAAGGACGTCCGGCCCCGGTAGAACAGCGCCATCCCGCCCAGCGACCGGGCCTGTGCCACCAGGGGCAGGTAGCAGGCCGCCCGGAACCGCAGGCGGTCCAGGTACGGGGCGAGTTCGGGGAAGTCCCGTCCGAGGGAGGCGAAGGAGGCGACGAAGCGCGGCCGCCCGCTCAGCACGGTCTCGGCGAGCGGCAGGCCCCGGTCGAGGCGCCGGGTGCGGAAGTCGTTGAGGGCGTCCAGGGACTCCCCGCTGAGCGCGATGATGTTGAGCGAACCGTTCTCGACGAGCCCGAGCGCGAGGCCGTCCGCCCCCAGCCGCGCGAGGCCCCCGGGGCCCGTCAGCGCGGCCGTCACGTCGTCCACCGTCACGGCCCGCGACAGGGCGTGCGTCGTCCGCTCGACGATGCTGGTCTGCAGCTCCCGCCGCTTCTCCAGCTCCTCCACGAACGCCGAGTGCGTGACCTCCGCCGTCGTGTCCCGCACGACCCCGACGATCCGCTGCGCCCGCCCGTCGGGCCGCCGCAGGATCCGCGCCTGGACGTGCGTCCAGTGGGGTGTCCCGTCGTCCTGCGGGATGGGGAAGTGCGCGGTGTACGAGGCGAGGCCGCCCTTCAGGGCCGTACGGACGACCGTCTCCAGCCGGTCCCGCTCCTCCGGGGAGAGGCGCGCCATCAGCGCGGTCGGCCGCCCGTCGAAGGTGTCCGCGGGCAGCCCGAAGATCAGCAGGCCCGACTCGTCGACATCGATGGTGTTCGTGTCGAGGTCCCAGTCGAAGCTGCCGGTCCGGTTCATGGCGAGCCACTCGGCGGGTCCGAGTTCGCCACTGCGCGTCTGCCGGTCGTCGTCGGTCATCCCCCCCATTGTCGAACCCGGACCCCGCCGACGCCATGGCGACGACACGGCGTGGCGCGGTTCGACTCCGTTCCGTGCCCGTCTCCCGCCGTCGCCCTCGTACGGGACGCCCGGCGGTGAGCCGCATACGGCTCCCGGATGCGGGCAGACGGCACGGACACGAGAATGGCGAGTGCCGGACGCACACGTAGGAGGCGGCATGAACGCTGAGCCCGACAAGACCGTTCCGGGGGAGGGCCCCACGCCCGACCGGCTGCTGCACGCCGGGTCGGAGGGCGACTTCACGGCGGAGGATCTGGTCCTCGCCTCAGGCCGTGACGTGAATCCGAAGAGCCTCGCCTGGGCCGAACGCCGCATGGAGCAGAAGGGGCGCCGCGCCTCCATGGACGAGCTGCTGCCCTAGCCGTACCCGTACGCCCCGCCCGCCCCGGCCCGGAGATCCTCCGGACCGGGGCGCCGGTCGCTCCCGGCTCGGCCGGGGAAGGTCAGACCGGAGGCATCAGGTCGCTCTCGCTGACGGTGTACGTGAGCGGGGGGTAGACGAAGTCCGTCTCGTCGTTCTCGCGGCGCCGCAGCCGGTAGAACGCACGCCGCTGGTCCTCGTCGGCCGCCGTGAGCGGGGCACCCTGCGGGAGGTACGGCTCTCCGTCGCGGAACCGGAGGAGGGTCTTCGAGGTGCGCAGCGTCACGCCAAGCCACGGGTTGTCCGCCGCCCGGCCGGGCGCGTCCCACACGATCCGGTGCCTCAGCCGCCGGTTCGTGTCGAGGGAGAACGCGACGACCCCGTGGTGGACGAGGGGGATCTCGACCCTCTCGCCGCCGCTGCCGCCGCCGTCGGGCTCCTTCGTCTCGAAGACCAGTTTCCTCGGCGGGTCCGTCTCGGGATCCCGGTAGCAGGAGAAGACGGCGACGAACGACCCGTCGGCCAGGTCGAGCGCCTGGTCGGAGTGGGCGCCCATGGTGCGGTAGGCGTACGTGTACGTCTCGACGAGCGCGTTGTTGAAGCCGACCGGGAGTCCCGCGGCTTGCTGGACGCGGCGCGCCAGGCGCTCGTGCACCGGCCGGAACCGCTGCGCAGGGCCGCCGTACCGGCTGGTGGTGCGGACGAGGGGCACTCCGCCCGTCTCGTCGACCCTGGTGAGCACGGCGCCCCGCCGGCCCTTGCCCACGTCTTCCCAGCGCGTCGCCGCGGACAGCTCCGCGAAGAGGTCCTCGTCCGTCGGCAGGGCGTGGCGGAGGATCCCCGCGGAGAGCTCAGACGCGGGGGGCACGGTAGTCTCCCGCGTTCATGCTGAAGGTGAAGGCGTCGCCGTAGTCGACGAAGGACGCGGATCTGTTCTCCTCGGCGTACAGCCTGCGCAGCTCGTCCATCCCCTCCGGCGTCGGCGGGGCCAGCTCCACCGGTTCTCCGGCTCCCAGGAGGAACGTACGGCCGTCCCGGTGCAGGGCCTCGGCGTTCGAGCAGCGCACCACGTATCCCAGTCGGGTCGGGAGCGACTCGGCGTCCAGGGCAGAGGGCCGGATCTCGTGCGTGTAGAGGCGGTTGGTGGACAGCGGCACGAAGAACACCGAGCCGGGATGGAGCGTCAGGGTGAAGTGCGGGGGGAACGCGGCCCCGTCGAGGTCCGCGGCCGGCTCCTTGAGGCGGAAGTGGAGCCGGGTCAGCCCGCTGACGCCCTTCAGGCCGTGGTCGAAGGCGTCCTCGGCCAGGGGAGGGAGCCCGTCGAGCCCGTCGTAGAAGGTGCAGAAGGCCATGATGCCGTTGACCGGCATGTCCTTGGTCTTGTCGGCGTGGGCCGAGATCCTCGCCTTGGACTGCCTGCGCTCGGCCGTGGCGCGCGTGTTGTGGTAGATCTGCGCGAGGACGTGGTTGAGCGGGGCCTGGTCACGGAAGACGGCGGCGGCCTCGCGGTTCAGGGCGTCGACGATCCGCGTGTCGGTCGGGCCGAAGTTCTCGGTCGGCCCCGACAGGTTCGTGGAGCACCGGAGCAGGCGGAAACGCAGGTCGTCGCCGCTGCGCGTGACGGGCGTCAGATAGATGCCGCTGCGACGGGCCGTCCCGGGCTTGGTGGACTCCGTCAGGGACTGGAACGCGTGCTCCGCGCGGATCCGCCCGAAGTGATCGTCGCCGGGGTCGAAGAAGCGCCGGTAGTACACGCCGGCGCCGTGGACGCGGAGGGGCACGCGGCCGGCACCGACGACCGGCCACGGCGCGTCGCCGTCCGCGCGGCCGGCGTCCGCCTCCTCCCGGACGACGAACACCCGCGCGGCCGTACGCAGGTGGGCGTCGCTGATCGCGGACGGGTCGCCGTACACGTAGACGGTCTTCCGGGCGAGGTCGTACGCACCGGAGGCGAGGTCCCGCGGGGTGACGACGGAGCCGAAGAAGTCCCTCGTCAGGGCGGCGTCGTGCACCGTCGAAGCGACCACCAGAAGGGAGTTCGCGTCCTCGACACGGGCTTCCGCGTGCTGTGTCGTGTCCATCGGCTCTGTTGTGTCCGTCAGCTCTGTTGTGTCCATCAGGCCCCGCACTCTGGCACGGGGCCGGGACGGCGGGCAACGTGCTTCGGGGAGGGGGCCGGGCACGGGTCCCGGGCCCGGCCCCCCGGGCCCGGCGGTCACTCGGGCTGGGGCGTGAGGCGGCGCAGTCCCCTGCGATCGTAGTAGAGGGTCATGGCGAAGCCGAAGACCAGGGCCGCGGCCACGCCGATCGCGATCATGACCCAGGCGCGGGCGAGCCCCGCGTCCGCGCGGGCGTCGAAGTACAGCAGCGAGCGGACGCCCTCGCTGAGTTGGTGCATCGGCTCGAAGACGGCGAGGAAGCGGTAGAAGCCCGGCGTGGCCTCCAGCGGGATCGTCGCGCCCGAGGACGGGAGCGCCAGGGCGATGAAGACGAACATGGACACGAGCTGCCCGATGCCGCCGAAGGCCGCGTTGATGGCCTGCACGCCGAGGCCGACGGCGACCGTGGCGCAGTACGAGAAGAGCCAGAGCATCGGCAGGTGCGTGGCGTCCATGCCCAGGATCGCCACCGTCGCCACCATGACGAGGCTGGTGGTCAGAACCGAGATGCCCGCCGTCATGAGCATCTTCAGGACGAGGGTCTGGGTACGGCTGACGGGCACGGTGGGCCGCCGGGTGTGCCAGGGGCCCAGCTCGCTGTCCGCGTAGCCGAGGGCGGTGTCGACGCCGCTGTGGATGAGGTTCCCGCCGATGAAGCCGCCGAGGACCAGGAGCAGCGTGTAGTAGAAGGCGCTGAGTCCGAGGCCGCTGTGGCGGCCGATCGGGTGGCCGACCTCGGTCGAGACGGCGACCGGGTCGGTCAGGAACAGCCGCGTCGTCGGGGTGGCGGCGGCGGACGCCGTCAGCTCCTTTCCGATGCGCAGCGAGGCCTGGTGGGCGGCCGCCTGGTTGATCTGGGCCGCCATGGACGAGCCGAGGCTGCCGACGCCGGGGTTGGTGAGCACGGTGAGCGTCGGCCGGACGGTCGCCCGGCCGGTGGCGAGGGCGGTCACGGAGGCGGTGAAGCCGGCGGGAACGACGAGCGCCCCGTAGACCTTCCCCGAGGCCAGGGCGTCCTGGGCGGCGGCGCGGTCGAGCCGGCGCCAGTCGACGCTGTCCCCGGTGGCCCGGCCGGAGGCGATGGTGTCGGTGAGCTGCTTGCCCAGGTTCTCGCGCTGCCCCGGCGGCGGTGCGCCGCGGTCCTCGTCGACGAGCGCGATCGGCATGCGGTGCAGGCTGTCGCTCGGGTTGAGGATGCCCCCCATGTAGAGGAGGGAGAGGAGCAGCGCGATCAGGGAGCAGAGGACGGCGGGAAACACCCACAGCTTGGCGTGGCGCGCCAGGGCGAGGGCGGGGACGCTCGGGGCGTGCGGGGAGCCGGGGGTGCCGGAGGAGCCCGGGGCGTGCGGGGAGTCCGGCGGGTGCGGGGTGTCCGGGGGGTCCGACGGGTGAGGAGGCGTCGGGGGGTCCGGCGGGTTCGGGGAGTTCATCGTGCTCCGGGGTTCTCGGAAGGACGCCGGTGAGGCTCGTCCTCCGATTTCCGCACGATCGGGCGGCGCCGACAACGCGGGCGGCCCCCGCACGGAGCGCCCCCGGCTCCGTTTGCGGAGCGCAGGGCCCCGGGTTTGAGTGTGCAGGACCCCCCTCGCGTTCCAGGAGCTGTCTCATGTCGATGGCGTTCGGTTCCCCGTTCGGTTCCTCCGACCCGTTCAGCGACATGCTGAACCGGTTCTTCGGTATGTCACCCGCCTCGTCGCCCCCCGCCGTACAGCGGGTGCCCATCGGACGCCTCCTGACCGAGTCCGCGCGGGAGCTCCTGAACGCGGCCGCGCGCAAGGCCGTCGACGACGGCACCACCGACCTGGACACCGAGCACCTCCTGTGGGCGGCCACCCAGGTGGAACCCACCCGCGGGACGCTCGCCCGGGCGGGCGTCGACCCGGACACGCTCGCCGCGCAGATCGCCAAGGTGCTGCCCCGCGAGGCGGCCGAGCCCTCCGCCGAGCCGGGCCTGACCCCCGCGGCCAAGCGCACCCTCGCCCTGGCCCACGCCACGTCGCAGGCGGCCGGCGTGTCGTACATCGGTCCCGAGCACATCCTCGGCGCGCTCCTCGGCGACGCCGACTCCGGGGCCGGCCGGCTCCTGGACGCGCAGGACGTCGACGCGCGGAAGCTGCGTGGCGCCACCGACCGGGCCGGGCGCGGCGACGGCGGCACCGCGCCCGGCGGCGCCGTCCCGAAGGAGCAGGCGACGACCCTCGACGAGTACGGCCGCGATCTCACCGAGGAGGCGAGGGCGGGCAGGCTCGACCCGGTCGTCGGCCGCGCCGACGAGATCGAGCAGACCGTCGAGATCCTCTCCCGGCGCTCCAAGAACAACCCCGTCCTCATCGGCGAGCCCGGCGTCGGCAAGACCGCGATCGTCGAGGGCCTGGCCCAGCGGATCGTCGCGGGCGAGGTGCCGGACACGCTCAAGGACAAGCGGGTGGTCTCCCTCGACCTGTCGGGCATGGTCGCCGGCGCGCAGTACCGAGGCCAGTTCGAGGAACGGCTGAAGAAGGTCATCGAGGACGTGCAGGAGTCCGAGGGCCGGGTCATCCTCTTCATCGACGAGCTGCACACGGTCGTCGGGGCCGGTGCGAGCGGCGAGAGCTCCATGGACGCGGGCAACATGCTCAAGCCCGCCCTCGCGCGCGGGGAACTCCACGTCGTCGGCGCCACGACGATCGACGAGTACCGCAAGCACGTCGAGAAGGACGCCGCCCTCGAACGCCGCTTCCAGCCCGTCCTCGTCCCCGAGCCCACCGTCGAGGAGACCGTCCAGATCCTCGAAGGACTCCGCGACGCGTACGAGGCCCACCACCAGGTCCGCTTCGCCGACGGCGCCCTCGCGGCGGCCGCCGAACTCTCCGACCGCTACATCGGCGACCGCTTCCTGCCCGACAAGGCCATCGACCTGATGGACCAGGCCGGCGCCCGGGTCCGGTTGCGCAGCGCCGGCCGCTCCACCGAGGTCGTCAGCCGCGAGGACCGGCTCGCGAAGCTGCGGCGCGAGAAGGACCAGGCCGTGGCCGCCGAGGACTTCGAGCAGGCCTCCGACCTCAAGCGGCAGATCGCCGAGCTCGAGGGCGAACTCGCCGGGATCGAGGAGCGCCGCGAGGGCGTCGTCTCCGTCACGGCCTCCGACATCGCCGACGTCGTCTCCCGTCGCACCGGCATCCCGGTCGCCCAGCTCACCGCCGGCGAGAAGGAGAAGCTCCTCAGGCTGGAGGAGGAGATGCACGCCCGGATCGTCGGCCAGGACGAGGCGGTCACCGCCGTCTCCCAGGCGGTGCGGCGCAACCGCGCGGGCATGGGCGACCCGAACCGGCCCGTCGGTTCCTTCCTCTTCCTCGGCCCCACGGGCGTCGGCAAGACCGAACTCGCCAAGACCCTCGCCGAGCTGCTCTTCGGAGAGGAGAGCCGCATGATCCGCTTCGACATGAGCGAGTTCCAGGAGAAGCACACCGTGGCCCGGCTCGTCGGGGCGCCTCCTGGATACGTCGGGTACGAGGAGGCCGGTCAGCTCACCGAGAAGGTCCGCCGCAACCCGTACAGCGTGGTCCTGTTCGACGAGGTCGAGAAGGCGCACCCCGACGTCTTCAACACGCTGCTGCAGATCCTCGACGACGGCCGCCTCACGGACGGGCAGGGCCGCACCGTCGACTTCCGCCACTGCGTCGTCATCATGACGTCCAACATCGGCGCCCACCGCATCCTCTCCCACGAGGGCGACGCGGCCGAGCTGAAGGACGAGCTGATGGAGGACCTGCGGGGCCGGTTCCTGCCCGAGTTCCTCAACCGGATCGACGACATCATCGTCTTCCACAGCCTCACGGAGAAGGACCTGTCGGAGATCGTCGACCACCTCCTGGACCGCAGCAAGCACCGGGTCCACGCCCAGGGCCTCACCCTCGAGGTCACGGAGGCGGCGAAGAAGCTCCTCGTCGCCCACGGCCACCAGCCGGAGTTCGGCGCCCGCCCGCTGCGGCGCACGATCCAGACGGAGCTCGACAACCGGATCGCCACCCTCCTCCTCGGCGGTGAGGCGGACCCCGGCGACACGATCGTCGCCGACGTCAGCGAGGACTCCCTCCACTGCACGATCCGCAGGGCCGCCCCGGAACCGGTGGCGTAGATCTCGTCTGAAAAAAGGAGGCATGGGGGACGGGTTCGGGGGCACACGGGTGGAGAGCGCATGGGACCGCTCAACCAAGGGCCGACGGGTCTTCCCCCGTCCGTTCGGCCCGAAGGGGTCGAAGGCGGCCCGCACCGGTGGTGGGTGCGGGCCGCCTTCCGCGTGCCCGCGGGCCGGCGCGCTCCGCCCCGGGCTCCGTGCGGAGCCCGGGGCAGCAACCGCTCAGACGCCGTCCGTCAGGGCCCGCGTCGTGCCGTCCCGGGGGCCGGGGACCGAGGCGCCCGATCCGGTGGTCCAGGGGGCCGGGGCCGTCGAGGCGGTCCAGGACGCCAGGTCCGTGCCGTCGACGCAGAGGATTCCGCAGGAGGCGGCGTACTCCAGGGCGGGCTCCGTGAAGGAGCTGGTGGTGACGAGGACGGCGACGTCGGCCTCGTGGACGGTGTAGCAGGTGCCGCCGAACCGTTGGAGGTCGGGAGAGCCGACCCGGTGGTCCTCCGCGTACTGCTTGCACTGGAGGACCACACGCCTCCCGTCGGCGGTCGTCGCGATCACGTCCGCGCCGAGGTCGCCCGCGCCGCCGACCACCTCCACGGACGAGCAGCCGTCCCGGACGCACAGCGCGGCCACCGTGTGCTCGAACCCCTCCGGATCGACGGCAAGGTGGTCCAGTGCCCCGGAGTCGACGGCGGGCGGCGCAGCGGGTTCGGTGACGAGCGGGGCGGTGCCCGGCGGCTCCGCGACGGCCGGATCGGGGGACGGCGGGGCGGCGACGGTGTCGAGGGCCCCGGGCCGTCGGCGCGCGGGGCCCCTCGTCCACCGGACCAGCGCCGTCCCGGCGCCCAGCAGCACGACGAGCACGGCGAGGACCACCGGCAGGTGCGAGCCGGTCGAGCGGGTCGTCCGGAACATCAGGAGCACGCCGCCGATCACCACGCCGGCGAGCCCCACCACGAGCACCAGGTCCCGCAGGAACCTCGTCGGCCCCTCCCGCCGCACCGCACTCCTGCCCCCGCGCCTGCCTCGGCCCCTGTCGGCGACCGTCGTCATACGGACCCCCTCCCTCGTCCCCATCCGCCCCACCTCACCCCGAACGCGCTGCCGAAACACCTCCCACCGCGGTGTCAGACGGACGAGCGGTCCGGACGCCGCTGCCACCAGTGGGGGCGGGTGCGGGGGCGGACGGCACGCCCCAGCCGCCGGCCGATGAGCAGGTAACCGATCAGCGCCCCCGCCGTGTTGAGGAGGACGTCGTCGATGTCGAAGGCGCGTCCCGTGACGAGCGCGCCCTGCACCAGTTCCACGAGCAGCATCGTCGCGGCGGTGACGAGTGCGACCTTGACGAAGCCGCGGGCCTTGCGGGACAGCAGCGGGAGCAGGATCCCGAAGGGGACGCCGAGCGCGATGTTCCCCCCGAGCTGCTTGACGGTGTCCACGAACCCGGGCTGGCTGAGGTAGTTCTCGATCGACCGGCCCGGTGTCAGGTTGCTGTGGGTGAGGGGTACGGAGGCGGGGGACTCGTTCAGGGTGAGCCTGGCCAGGACGACGGCGAACCCCACCATGCAGACGAAGGCCACGAGGGTGACCAGCGCCCGTACGAACCGCCCCGGGCCCCGGCGGGCGTTCGCCTCCGCCGTCGCCTCCGTCTCCGCCTCCGGGGCTCGTGTCGCCGGCCGCGGGTCCGCCGCCCCCGCGCCTGCCTCCGGTGCGGCCCGGTCCGGCTCCGTCCCGACGGGCGCCGCCGTCTTGTCTGCCGCCCCCGCGGCCCGTCTCCTCGACGCTCGCCAACCGATCATGCGCCTCTTCCTCCTCCGGACGACCGCGTGCGGACGGACCCCGCGTACCCGCGACCAGGTGATCGCATGCAGTGCGGCCCCTCGGAGGGCGCCCGCCCGGCCCACCCTCCCCAGGAGACCCAACCAGCCACAGTCTCGGGGGAGTTGGGCATGGGGGGCGTGGACGCGGGCACCAGGCGACCATGGGAGAAGACACCGAGAACAGCCCTTCGCCGTCCCACCGGAACCGGACATCCAGGCGCTCCGGAGGGAGGTGGCGCCTCGTCATCGGCGCCCTGCTCGCGCTCGCCGTCGCCCTCATGCTGATCGGCCAGTTCCTCAGGGTCCCCGGGCTCGACCTCTTCGGGACGCGGGTGAAGGACCGCTCCGGTCCCGCCGTCCTGAAGTCCGTCCAGGACCTGAGCCGGTACGAGGGCGCGGCCGGGACCTACCAGGTGGTGGTCGACCTGGAGCACGACGCGCGCTTCCTGCCGGACGCGATCCGCGGCACCCGCACCCTGTACGTGGCGAGCGGCAGCGTCGTCGCCTACGTCGACCTGGGCCGCCTCGGCGGCGACGCGGTGACCGTCGACGAGGACCGGACCGAGGCCACGCTGCGCCTGCCGCACGCCAGGCTGGCCGCTCCCGCCCTCGACCCCGAGCGCTCGTACGCCGTCTCCAAGCAGCGCGGGCTCCTCGACCGGCTGGGCGACCTCTTCTCGGACAACCCCGCGAGCGAGCAGGCGGTCAACGTCCTCGCCACGCGGCGGATCGGCGAGGCCGCCAAGGAGTCCGGCCTGACGGACCGCGCGGAGCGGAACACGACCGAGATGCTGGAGAGGCTGCTGCGCGGCCTCGGTTTCGAACGGGTGACGGTCACCTACGCATGAGCGGGATCCGCGCGGGCATCGCCGCCCCCGGTGTGGGCACGCGCGCGTGAAGCCGGCCAGGGGAGGCCCGCCTTGACGCACGCGTGAAGCCGGCCTCCCCTGTCGCGTGCGGGAGGCCGGCCTTGACGTGTGCGGTGGTGCGGGCCCGGCCCGGGGCGTACGGTCGTACAGCCGACGGGGCGCGCAGGCCCGCCGTCAGCCGCTCGTGTGACGCGCGCGGACCCACAGGGGCAGCGCGAACCAGCAGACCAGGTACCAGGCCAGGACGCCGGAGACCAGCCACGGCACGTACGGGTCGTGCGTCGCCACCCTCAGGATGAGGAACAGCGCGGACGTCAGCGTCGCGAGAAGGAGCACGATGCCGGTGAACGTGAGCCGGGACGCCCAGACGACGGTCTGGGGCTTGATCCTCCGGCCGGACACGATCCGGTGGAGGGACACGGGGCCGATCAGCGCGCCCGTCGCCAGCGAGCCGAGGACGACAGTGACCAGGTAGATCGTCTTGTCGGTCTGCTCCAGCTCGTGGAACAGCGGAGTGAACACCACGGTGAGGAGGAAGCCGAGAAGGATCTGAACGCCCGTCTGGGCGACCCGGATCTCCTGGAGGAGCTCCTGCCAGCGCCGGTCCGCGCGCTCCTTCTCGGTCTCACCGCCCCCGTACCCGCCGGTGCCCGGCTCCCCGGCGTTCCCCCCGGGCCGTGCCCCGGCCTGCTCGTCCGCCGGTATGGCACCGCCGTCTCGTCTGTCCATCAACATCCTCCTCAGGAGTGCAGTGAGTAGGTCCCCACGTTCAGCACCCGTGTGCCCCTGGGACGCGAGCCCATGCCCCCCGAGGGCCTGCCACGGACGACGGCGTGGGCCGGACGGTTCCCCGTCCGGCCCACGCCGTCGTCGTGTGCGCGCCCGCGCGTCAGATCGCGCCCATGCCGCCCGAGAACGGCCCTCCGGTGCGGTAGTACTGGGTGATCTCCTCGCGGTACTGCATGTCGGCGAGGTGCTTGTCGGAGACGAACTCGGGCGCCTCCTTCACCTGCTCCTTGGACAAGGAGAGGTGGATGGCCTGCTCCTCCAGGTCGACACGGGTCACCGTGCTCGCCGGGATCAGCACCTCCTTGCCGAAGATCCACACCCCGGTGTCCACCACCAGGTAGGAGTCGTCCACCTCGTCGGAGTGCTTGTCCACCTTGCCGATGTGCCCGTCGCACGCCTCGACCCGCCAGCCGGTGAGGTCGGTGCCCGGCAGGTGGCCGGTCTCCGTGCGGTAGGACCAGAAACGGTCGTCGGTCGTCATGGCTGTCACTCCTCTGTCGCTGTGTCCTTTGTCGCTGTGTTGCGGGTACGCCGGTCGGCACCGGGCGCGCGTGCTGCTCGCTCAGAGCAGGTCACGCCGCTCCTCCTCGGTGACCGTGGGCGCCACGGGCGGGACCACCATCCGGCGGCGGCGAAGA
Organism: Streptomyces sp. NPDC003327; assembly: GCF_053589515.1. Lineage (NCBI taxonomy): Bacteria > Bacillati > Actinomycetota > Actinomycetes > Kitasatosporales > Streptomycetaceae > Streptomyces > Streptomyces sp. NPDC003327. The sequence goes on from NZ_JBSFSA010000013.1 coordinate 53,340, forward strand.
ACGCTCGTGTAGACGGCGGTGCCGAGGAAGCCGACCGCCATCAGGATCAGGCCGACCAGATCGAGGTTGACCGCCTCGACCTCCCAGTCGGACGCGAAGGTGAGGATGGCGCCGACGGCGATCATGATGATGCACAGTCCCAGACCCATGGTTGCTCCCTCCCAAAAGGGTTGGACAGCGTCCGCGTACCCGCGACCGACCGCATCATTCCGCTCCCCTGGACACGGGCCCGGGCCGACCGGCGCTCCGGCCGTCGGGCGGGCCCCGCCGGGGCGCGCCTCAGCCGGCGGGCGCGGTGGGGGACCACACGCCGAACCACTGCTCGGCGCCGTACTCCTCGAACCGCTCCACCTCGGTGAACCCCAGCTTCGCCGCGAGGCGCATCGCGCGCTCGTTGGCGGTCCGGGTGGAGAGCACCACCGGCTCGCCGGGCAGCGCGCCCGCGAACCAGTCGAGCGCCGCCGCGCACGCCTCGGCGGCGTACCCGTGTCCCCACGCCCCCGGCAGGAACAGGTAGCCGAGTTCGGCCTCTCCCGCCTCCGGACGGACGTGGCCCGGACGCTCCGCGGCGCGCCGGTCGAGCGTGATCATGCCGATCATCGCCCCGTCGAGCTCGGCCACGAAGAGGCCGGGACGCTGCCCGGGCACCTCGGGCACCGCGCGCTCCAGCTCGTCACGCGGTCGGGAGCCACCGACGTACGTCCCCACCTCGGGCGACGCGAACAGCTCGACGAAGGCCGCGCGGTCGCGGCCCTCGGAGGCGCGCAGGACGAGGCGCTCGGTCGTGAGGGGAGCAGGTGGCCAGGTGTCAGGTCCCAGTTCGGTCATGACGGGCAACGTAGCGCACTCCTGCCGGAACTCCCGCCGCTCATCGGTGGGTTGGTCCGAGAAGGCACTGTCGTCCCACGACCGGCCGTCCGCTCCGGCGGCCGCGCCCCGCCGCGGCCCGCGGGCCGCGAATCGTGGCGGACCCGAGACCCGCCCCGGCGCGTACGCCCGGCCCGGGACGGGCACCTCACCCTGTACGGCCGACCCGACGAGGACCCGGCGGGGACCCGACCCGTACGGCCGACACCCGGCCCGTACACACTGTCCGAACCGGCGTCCATACTGGACGGGCCGGGGAGGTGCACGGAATCGACGGGGGCGACGGCACGCGATGGGGGAGAACGGACTGATCCGTGGCAGGTACCGCCTGCACGAGGTCATCGGGCGCGGCGGCATGGGCGAGGTGTGGCGCGCCACCGACGAGGCGCTGGGACGGGGGGTCGCCGTCAAGTGCCTCAAACCGCTCGCGCCCCACCAGGACCCCCAGGTCCACACGGTGATCCGCGAGCGCTTCCGGCGCGAGGCCCGGGTCGCGGCGGCCCTCCAGCACCGGGGCATCACGGTCGTGCACGACTTCGGCGAGGACGACGGGGTGCTCTTCCTCGTCATGGAGCTCCTGGAGGGGCGCAACCTCAGCCAGTTGCTCGCCGCCAACGCCCAGCACCCGCTGCCCGTCCAGGACGTCGTCGACATCGCCGACCAGGTCGCCGACGCCCTCGCGTACACGCACCGGCACGGCATCGTGCACCGCGACCTCAAGCCCGCCAACATCATGCGACTGCGGGACGGCACGGTGAAGATCTGCGACTTCGGGATAGCGCGCCTCGGCGCCGACATGGGCTTCACCTCCCGTCTCACCGGAACCGGCATCGCCATGGGCACGCCCCACTACATGTCGCCCGAGCAGATCGGCGGCGGCGAGATCGACCACCGGAGCGACCTGTACTCGCTGGGCTGCGTCCTGTACGAACTGGCCACCGGAGCACCGCCGTTCGATCTCGGCGACTCCTGGGCGATCCTCATCGGCCACCGCGACACGGTGCCGCGCCCGCCGCGCACCCACCGCGCCGAACTGCCCGACTACTTCGACCGGATCGTCGTCGACCTGCTCGCCAAGGCCCCGGAGCAGCGGCCGTCGGACGCGGGCGACCTGCGGCGCCGCATCGTCTCGGGCCGCGCGGTCCCGGCCCGGCCGACGGCTCCGGCGGCCTCGGCCCCGGCCGCCACCGCGGCCGTCGTGGCGCCCACCGCCCCGATGCCGGTACCGGGCCCCGCGCCCGTGCCCGTACCGGAACCCGTGCCCGTACCGGAACCCGCTCCCGGGCCCGTTCCCGTACCCCTCCACGTACCCCTCCCCGGGTGGGCGCGGGACCTGAGCGGCGGTCACCGGCCGGCGGACGCCGCCGGGCGGCGCGCCGTCGCCCACGACCCGGCCGCGGCCGTCCTCACCACCGAGTGGACCACCGCCGCCCGCGCGCCCGGCGCCCCGGCCGTCGCGCCGCCGGCCCCGTCCCACCAGGAGCTGCTCGCCGTGCTCGCCGGCCGCCACCGGGCCGGGATCGGGCTCGGCCGCCTCGGCCGCTGGGAGGAGGCCGAGGAGGTCCACCGCTCGGTCGCCGACCACCGCGCCCGGGTCCTCGGCGACGAGCACCCCGACACCCTCGCCAGCCTCTACGAAGTGGGCTTCGCCCTCGCCCGGCTCGACCGGCCCGCAGACGCGCTCCGCGCCTTCGACCGGGTCGCCGAGGCCCGGGACCGCGCCCTCGGCCCCGACCACCCCGACACCCTCGCCGCCCACCAGGAGCGGGCGTACGCGCTCGGGCGCCTCGGCCGGCACTCCGAGGCGTACGAGCGGTACGTGGCCGTACTCGCCGCCCGCGAGCGGACCGTCGGCGCCGACCACCCCGACACCCTGCGCTGCCGCCACAACCTGGCCGTCACGCTCGGCCGCCTCGGCCGCGTCGAGGAGTCGTACCGCACCGCGGCCGAGGTCGCGGAGGCGCGCGCCCGGCTGCTCGGCGCGACCCACCCCGACACCCTGGTGACCCGCAGCGAAGTCGCCTACACCCTGGGCCGCCTGGGGCGCGGCGAAGAGGCACTCGCCCAGTACCGGGCGGTGGCCGAGGCCCGCGCCGAGGCCCTCGGCCCCGACCACCCCGACACGCTCGCCGCCCGCCACGAGACCGGGATCTGCCTCGGGCGCCTCGGCCAGGCCGTCGACGCCCTGGAGGTCTGCCGGGACGTCGTCGCCTCCCGCACCCGGGTCCAGGGCGCCGACGCCCCCGAGACCCTGCGCGCCCGCCACGCCCTCGCCGTCAACCTCGGCCGCCTCGGGCGCTGGCAGGAGGCGCTGGCCGAATCCGAGGAACTGCACGCGGTCCGCGGCCGCGTCCTCGGCGCCGACCACCCGGAGACCCTGCTCAGCCGCCGCGAGACGGCCGTCGCCCTCGGCCGCCTGGGCCGCTGGGAGGAGGCCCTCACCGCCCACCACGAGGTCGCCGAGGCCCGCGCCCGGGTCCTCGGCCCCGCCCACCCCGACACCCTCACGGCCCTCGCCGACGAGGCCCACTGCCTGGAGCGACTGAACCGCCCGACCGAGGCCGTCGCCCTCCTCCACCGAGCCGCCACCCCGCCGTCCGTCCCCTGACGCCCCCCGCCACCCCGCCGCCCGTCCCCTGGGAGCTCCCGACCCGCGGACGTCCGCCTCCGTACGCCCCATGGCCCCCGCCCACCCGGACGTGTGAGCATGCAGCCATGACCGACGCCACTGCCGCCCCCGCCGCGCCCCGGCCCGCCCCCGCCTACGACGTCGTCATCGTCGGCGGCGGGCACAACGGCCTCACCGCAGCCGCCTATCTGGCCCGCGCCGGGCGCAGCGTGCTCGTCCTGGAGCGGCTCGGGGTCACGGGCGGGGCGGCCGTGTCGGCGCGGCCGTTCGCCGGGGTCGACGCGCGGCTCTCCCGGTACTCGTACCTCGTCTCGCTGCTCCCCGAGAAGATCGTGCGCGACCTCGGGCTGCGGTTCGCCGTCCGGAAGCGGTCCGTCTCCTCGTACACGCCCAAGGGCGACGGCGGCCTCCTCGTCGGCGGCGGAGAGGACCGCACCCGGGCCTCCTTCGCCGCGCTCACCGGCTCCGACCGCGCGTACGAGGCCTGGCGGACGTTCTACGGCCGCACCGGCGAGGCCGCGCGCCGGATCTTCCCCACCCTCACCGAGCCCCTCCCCGGCCGCGCCGCGCTCCGCGCGCGCGTCGACGACGCCGAGACCTGGCGGATGCTCTTCGAGGAGCCCCTCGGCGTCGCCGTCGAGCGGACCTTCGCCGACGACCTGGTGCGCGGCGTCGTCCTCACCGACGCCCTCATCGGCACCTTCGCCGACGCCCACGACCCGACGCTCCTCCAGAACCGCTGCTTCCTCTACCACGTCATCGGCGGCGGAAACCGGTGACTGGGACGTCCCCGTCGGCGGCATGGGCGCCCTCACCGACGCCCTCGCCGACGCCGCCCGCACCGCCGGGGCCCACATCCTCACCGGCCACGAGGCGACCCGCGTCGAGACCGACGGCCGCCGGGCCGAGGTCACGTACCGCACGGCCGACGGCGAGGGCACCGTCGCCGCGGGCCACGTCCTCGTCAACGCCTCCCCGCAGCAGCTCGCCGCGCTCCTCGGCGACCCGGCCCCGCCCGCACCCGAGGGCGCGCAGCTCAAGGTCAACATGCTGCTCACCCGGCTGCCGAGGCTCCGCGACCGTTCCGTCGACCCCCGGGAGGCCTTCGCCGGCACCTTCCACATCGCCGAGGGGTACGGGCAGCTGGCCGCCGCCCACGCCGAGGCCGCCGCCGGCCGGCTGCCGAGCACCCCGCCCTCCGAGATCTACTGCCACTCCCTCACGGACCCGACCATCCTCGGCCCCGACCTGGCGGTCGGCGGGCACCACACCCTCACCCTCTTCGGGCTGCACACCCCGGCCCGGCTCTTCGCCGACGACAACGACGGCGCCCGCGAGACGCTCCTCAAGGCCACGCTCGCCCAGCTCGACACCCATCTGGACGAGCCGATCGCCGACTGTCTCGCGCTCGACGCCCACGGCCGACCCTGCGTCGAGGCGAAGACCCCGCTCGACCTCGAACGCGACCTCCGGCTCCCGGGCGGACACATCTTCCACCGCGACCTCTCCTTCCCCTACGCGCAGGAGGGGACGGGCCGTTGGGGCGTGGAGACCGAGCGGGCGAACGTGCTGCTCTGCGGCGCGGGCGCGGTGCGGGGCGGCGGCGTCAGCGGCATCCCCGGCCACAACGCGGCGATGGCGGTCCTCGGGCGGTGACGGCGGTCCCAGGGCGGTGACGGCCAGCCGCGTCCCGCTGACGGAGAGCCGCCTCCCGGCTGCGGTGTGAAGCTGATCTGCGAGCGCGCTTAAGAAAACCTCGATGGACCGGGAGCCCCGCGTACGGAAGATTCTCTTCCAGGGATCTTGGGTGCGCAGCCGTGCCCGCCCCCGGTACATCACAGGACACACACGTCGGGAGCCGTGGCATTGAAGGCACTGGTCAAGCTGAAGGCGGAGCCGGGACTCTGGCTCACGGACGTGCCCGAGCCGGAGACCGGCCCCGGGGACGTACTGATCAAGGTCAAGCGGACCGGCATCTGCGGGACCGACCTGCACATCCGGTCCTGGGACGGCTGGGCGCAGAAGACGATCGCCACGCCCCTGACGCTCGGCCACGAGTTCGTCGGCGAGGTCGTCTCCGTCGGCCGTGACGTCAGCGACATCGCCGTCGGCGACCTCGTCAGCGGCGAGGGCCACCTCGTCTGCGGCAAGTGCCGCAACTGTCTCGCCGGCCGCCGCCACCTCTGCCGCGCCACCGTCGGCCTCGGCGTCGGCCGCGACGGCGCCTTCGCCGAGTACGTCGCGCTGCCCGCCTCCAACGTGTGGGTGCACCGCGTCCCCGTCGACCTCGACGTCGCCGCGATCTTCGACCCGTTCGGCAACGCCGTGCATACGGCCCTGTCCTTCCCGCTCGTCGGCGAGGACGTCCTCGTCACCGGCGCGGGCCCGATCGGCATCATGGCCGCCGCCGTCGCCAAGCACGCCGGCGCCCGCAACGTCGTCATCACCGACGTCAGCGAGGAGCGCCTCGCCCTGGCGCGCAAGACGGGCGTCAGCCTCGCCCTCAACGTCGCCGAGCAGTCCATCGCCGACGGCCAGCGCACGCTCGGGCTCAAGGAGGGCTTCGACGTCGGCCTGGAGATGTCCGGCAACCCGCACGCCATGCGCGACATGATCGCCAACATGACCCACGGCGGCCGGATCGCCATGCTCGGCCTGCCCAGTGAGGACTTCGCCGTCGACTGGGCGAAGATCGTCACCTCCATGATCACGATCAAGGGCATCTACGGCCGCGAGATGTTCGAGACCTGGTACGCCATGTCGGTCCTCCTGGAGGGCGGACTCGACCTCGCCCCGGTCATCACCGGCCGCTACGACTACCGCGACTTCGACGCCGCCTTCGACGACGCCGCCTCCGGCCGGAGCGGCAAGATCATCCTCGACTGGACCACGGGAGCCTGACCCATGTTCGATTCCGTACGCGACTCCGTCCGTGCCACCCTCGAAGAGATCGAGCAGGCCGGACTGCACAAGCCCGAGCGGGTCATCGGCACCCCCCAGTCCGCGACCGTCGAGGTGACCGCGGGCGGCCGCCCCGGCGAGGTGCTGAACTTCTGCGCCAACAACTACCTCGGCCTCGCCGACCACCCCGAGGTCGTCGCCGCCGCCCACGAGGCGCTGGACCGCTGGGGCTACGGCATGGCCTCGGTCCGCTTCATCTGCGGCACGCAGGAGGTGCACAAGGAGCTGGAGGCGCGGATCTCCGCCTTCCTCGGCCAGGAGGACACGATCCTCTACTCCTCCTGCTTCGACGCCAACGGCGGCGTCTTCGAGACGATCCTCGGCGCCGAGGACGCCGTCATCTCCGACGCCCTCAACCACGCGTCCATCATCGACGGCATCCGCCTCTCCAAGGCCCGCCGCTTCCGCTACGCCAACCGCGACATGGCCGACCTGGAGCAGCAGCTCAAGGAGGCCACCGAGGGCGGCGCCCGCCGCAAGCTGATCGTCACCGACGGCGTCTTCTCCATGGACGGCTACGTCGCCCCGCTCGACGAGATCTGCGACCTGGCCGAGCGGTACGACGCGATGGTCATGGTCGACGACTCGCACGCCGTCGGCTTCGTCGGCCCCGGCGGCCGCGGCACCCCCGAGCTGCACGGCGTCATGGACCGGGTCGACATCATCACCGGCACCCTCGGCAAGGCCCTCGGCGGCGCCTCCGGCGGCTACGTCGCCGCGCGCGCCGAGATCGTCGCCCTGCTGCGCCAGCGCTCCCGCCCTTACCTCTTCTCCAACACCCTCGCCCCGGTCATCGCCGCCGCCTCCCTGAAGGTCCTCGACCTCCTGGAGTCCGCCGGCGACCTGCGCGAGCGGCTGAACGCCAACACGGCGCTCTTCCGCTCCCGCATGACCGAGGAGGGCTTCGACATCCTCCCCGGCGACCACGCCATCGCCCCGGTGATGATCGGCGACGCCGCCGAGGCCGGCCGCATGGCCGAGCTGCTCCTGGAGCGCGGCGTGTACGTGATCGGCTTCTCGTACCCGGTCGTGCCGCAGGGCCAGGCCCGCATCCGCGTGCAGCTCTCCGCCGCCCACTCCTCGGACGACGTCAACCGAGCCGTGGACGCGTTCGTCGACGCGCGCGCCGCCCTGCGAGACTAGGGGCATGATCGAAGCGCGGCGGCTGCACATCCTCCGGGCGGTGGCCGACCACCGCACCGTCACGGCCGCGGCCGCCGCGCTCTACCTCACCCCCTCGGCCGTCTCCCAGCAGCTCGCCGCGCTGGAACAGGAGACCGGCCACCGGCTCGTCGACCGGAACGCCCGCGGCGCCCGGCTCACCCCGGCCGGCGAGATCCTGCTCAGCCACGCGAACGCCGTGCTCGCGGAGCTGGAACGCGCCGAGTCCGCCCTCGCCGCGTACGGCTCCGGCGAGGCCGGCACGGTCACGGTGGCCGCCTTCGCCACCGGCATCGGGCTCGTCGTGGCCCCCGCCATCGCGTCCCTGGCCGGCACCGCGCCCGGCATCCGGGTCCGCGTGCGGGACGCCGAGGGCGACGAGAGCCTCCTCATGGTCCTCGACCGGCAGGTCGACGTGGCCGTCGCCGTCGAGTACCGGGGCGCGCCCGGCGAGGACGACGCCCGGCTCACCCGCGTCCCCCTCTACGCCGAGCCGTTCGACGCCGTCCTGCCGACCGGCCATCAGCTGGCGGCGGGGGAGCGGGTCGCGCTCGGCGCCCTCGCCAAGGACGCGTGGATCGGGCAGTCGACGGGCAACCCCTGTCATGACGTGACCGTCCTGGCCTGCGAGTACGCCGGGTTCGCCCCACGCTTCGAGCACGTCTCCGACGACTTCCGCGCCGTGGTCGCCCTCGCCTCCGCGGGCGCGGGCGTGGCGCTCGTCCCGCGCTCGGCGCTCCGCGGCATGGACCTCACCGGGGTGGAGACCCGCCCGGTGGAGGGCGTCGCGCCCACCCGCCGGGTCTTCGCCGCCGTCCGCCGCGGCGCGGCCGACCACCCGCTGATCAGCCCGGTCCTCGCGGCCCTCGGCGAGGCCGCGTCCCCGGACGCCTGACGCGCGGCCGCCCGACGGCTCCCGCCCTCCCCACGCTCCGTCAGTCCGCCGAGCGGCTCCAGCCCACCGCCTCGATGCGGGCGCCGTCGGCCGGGCGGGCCTCGTCGAAGAGGGGGCGGCCGGCGGCGTCCAGGACCCGCAGCCCGTCCACGTACACGCCCCGCCCCACGTACCGCCGGTCCGTCGTGTACCGCCAGCGCAGCCGTACGGGCAGGGCGCCCCCGGCCGGCAGGGCCGCCGTGACCCCGTGCCAGACGCGGCCCGACCAGCCGCCCACCGCGCCCGAGGGGTAGGAGCGCGGCGGCTCGCCGCTCCGGGCGGCGGTGAACGGCACCGGAACCCAGCTCGCCCCGCCGTCGGCGGAGGACTCCAGGAACACCGCGTCGGCACCCGGTTCGGTGTCCCACCACAGGGCGCAGTCGAGCACCGCGCCGTCCGGCACCCCGGGCAGCGCCAGGGTCGCGGTGGTCGCGCTCGCCATCCCGGAGAACCAGGCGGTACGGCCCCGGTCGGGGCGCACGGGTACGGCGCGGGCCAGCGCGTCGGCCGCGGCGACGCGCGGCGCGGAGCCCGAGCGCCAGGACCGCACCGGGTGCACGGAGTTGCCGAGGAGGACGAGGAAGCTGTCGGTGGACGGGTCCAGGACGAGGCTGGTCCCGGTGAACCCGGTGTGCCCGGCCGTCCGGGGGGTGGCCATCGCGCCCATGTACCAGTGCTGGTTCAGCTCGAAGCCGAGGCCGTGCTCGTCGCCGGGGAACGCGGTGTTGAAGTCCGTGAACATCAGCTCCACCGAGGCGGCGGAGAGGATGCGGGCCCGGCCGTACGCCCCGCCGTTGAGGAGGGTCCGGGCCAGGACCGCCAGGTCCCAGGCGCACGAGAAGACCCCGGCGTGCCCGGCGACCCCGCCCATGGCGTAGGCGTTCTCGTCGTGGACCTCGCCCCGGACCATCCCGCGGTCGAGGCCCGACCAGGGGCGGCGGGCGTCCTCGGTGGCGGCGATCGAGGGCAGCCAGGAGGGCGGCGGGTTGTAGCGGGTCCGGCGCATCCCGAGCGGAGCGGTGATCTCGTCGTGCAGCAGCACGTCCAGACCGCGACCGGTGATCCGCTCAAGGACCAGCTGGAGCGCGATGAGGTTGAGGTCGGAGTAGAGGTACGTGGAGCCGGGCGGGTTCGCCGGGACCTCCCGCCACAGCCGCCGCAGCCGGGCCTCCGGCGTCGGCTCCGCGTACAGCGGGATCCACGAGCGGAAACCCGAGGTGTGCGTGAGCAGCTGACGGACCGTGATGTCCTGCTTGCCGCCGCCTCCGAACTCCGGCAGGTACGCGGTGACCCGGCCGTCGAGGTCCAGCGTCCCGCGCTCGATCTGCTGCACGGCGAGGATCGAGGTGAAGAGTTTGGAGACCGACGCCAGGTCGAAGACCGTGTCCTCGGTCGTCGGCACCTGCTCCTCGGGCGGCAGCTCCACGCCCCTGTCGGTCTTCTCGTCGTACGCCGCGTAGCGCACGGCCGCGCCGATCGGCCGGTGCAGCGCGACCGTCCCGCCGCGTCCGGCGAGCAGGACGGCGCCCGCGTACCAGGGGTGCGTGGGGGAGGGGCCGAGGAACGTCTCGGCGTCCGTGACCAGCCGGTCCAGGTGCTCCGCCAGGAGTCCGGCCCTTGCCGCGGTCCCGCGCCGCAGGGTGGTCCGTCGCGCGGCTCCGGCGGACCCGGCCGCAGCGGATCCGGGAGCGCCGGTGGGGCCGGACGTTCCGCCGCCGCCGGGGCCCGGGTCGGGCGCGGCCGCCGCGCCCGGAACCGTACCGATCATCAGCGCACCTCCCAGGGCGAGCACGCCACCGCCGAACGCGCGGCGGCTCGGGCCCCGGCCCCTGCTGGACTCCTCCGTCATGCCCACCCTCTCCCACAGCCCTCTGAAAGAAAACTTCGGCCACACCGGAAAGATCTGAAACTTTCTTACCGGAGGGAGGGTGGACCGCGGAAGCGTGCGACGGGTCAAAGAATCTGATGTGCCATCAGAAGTGCTGCGCGCCCGGGGGCGGGGGCGGCGACCCCCCTTGGGGCCCGGACGGAACCGGGCCCCAGGGGTAGGAACGCGCCCTCGTCGCGGTGCCCCGCACGGGCACCTGGGCGGCTCGGGGGTGACGGTCAGCCGAACGAGATGTTCGTACCGACCGCGCCGGTGGCCTCGGTGTAGGCGACCAGCTGGCACTGCTGCACGGCGCAGTTGACGGTCACGGTGGAACCCGTGGACCAGTCGGTGGCCGAGAAGGTCTTCTGCACCGTGTAGGAGGTGGAGAAGGTGCCGTTCGCCGCGACGGTGGCCGTCGACAGGACGTCGGTGCACTTGTTGCCGTCGGCGCACTGCGAGACGGCGACCTGGGTGCCCGCCGCGTAGCCGGCGCCCGACACGGTGACGGACTGGCCGCTGGCCAGACCGGTGGTCGGCGTGGCGGAGATCGACGCGGCGGCGGAGGCCGGGGCGACGGAGAAGGCCAGGGCGGCAACCGCCGCGCCGCCGAGGGTAGCGGCCTTGGTGAAGAGCGAGATCTGCATAATTTTTCTCCAACTCTGTAAGAACTGAACTTGTTTGCGCGTCTTTCCGACGTCGCTCACACAGATTCCTTCAGTGAACTGGAGATTCACTCGACAAACGGTCGAGCACCACGCGTGACAAGCGGAATCAACTCCCGCCGTTCAAGGGGGAAGTGGGCCAGACCGGGGTCCCGCAAGCGGTTTCGCACCGATGTCCGCCCCTGTCCAATCCGGACGAAAGGCCCTTATGTGACAGGATGCGGGGCATGAGTTCGAGTGCGACGGCGATGTCACGGCAGTGGACAACCTGGGGGCCGGTGGTGGCGGCGCTTGCGCTGGTCCTGTCCTGGGGGCGCGACCTACCGGGCTTCGCCGTGGCACTCGTCGCGGCCTGCCTGTTCGCCGCCGTCCTCGCGGCGGTCCACCACGCCGAGGTGATCGCCCACCGCGTCGGCGAGCCCTTCGGCTCCCTCGTCCTCGCGGTGGCCGTCACCGTCATCGAGGTCGGACTCATCGTCAGTCTCATGGTGGGGGGCGGCGAGAAGACGTCGACCTACGCCCGGGACACCGTCTTCGCCGCCGTGATGATCACCTGCAACGGCATCGTCGGCCTGTCCCTCCTCGTGGCCGCGCTCCGCAACCGCGTCGCCGTCTTCAACGCGGAGGGCTCGGGCGGCGCGCTCGCCACCGTCTGCACCCTCTCCACGATGACCCTGGTGCTGCCCACCTTCACCACCAGCCAGCCGGGCCCCGAGTTCTCCGCCGCGCAGCTGACCTTCGCCGCCGTCGCCTCGATCGGTCTGTACGCCGTGTTCGTCGGCGTACAGACGGTCCGTCACCGCGACTACTTCCTCCCCGTCACCCCCGAGGGCAGGGAGGGCACGGAGGGCAGGGAGGACGAGCACGCGGAGCCGCCGAGCACGCGCCAGGCCTGGACGAGCCTCGGTCTGCTCCTCGTCGCGCTCGTCGCCGTCGTCGGCAACGCCAAGGTGATCTCGCCGACCATCGAGGACGGCGTCCAGTCCGCGGGGCTGCCCAAGGCGGTCGTCGGCGTCGCGATCGCCCTGATGGTCCTGCTGCCCGAGACGCTCGCGGCCGTGCGCGCCGCCCGCCGCAACCGCATGCAGACCAGCCTCAACCTCGCCTACGGCTCCGCGATCGCCAGCATCGGCCTGACCATCCCGTCGATCGCGCTCGCCTCCATCTGGCTGTCCGGGCCCCTGGTGCTCGGCCTGGGCCCCCTCCACCTGGTCCTGCTCGCCCTCACCGGTGTGGTGAGCGCCCTGACCGTGGTGCCCGGACGGGCCACTCTCCTCCAGGGCGGCGTCCACCTCGCGATCTTCGCCGCCTTCGTCTTCCTCTCGTTCAGTCCCTGACGACGACCACCCTCAGCGCGGGCGACCGCCAGATGTCCTTCTCGCAGAACCGGGAGGTCACCCAGCGCTCGCCCGCGTACAGCTTCGTCTGGTCGCTGAAGTGCGGCGACGCCGGGTTCGACGACTGCGAGTACGTCAGGAGCGTGCGGGCCACCGGGCAGCGCCCGCCGTCCCAGCCGACCGCCTGCACATGGCTCGTCCCGTGCGCCACCTCCACGTAACCGCCGCCCGCCGCGCTCCACACGGGCTCCGTCTTGTTCCAGACGCCCAGCGACTCCGTCCCGCCGCCGACCGGGATCCGCTCCCCGTTCCGTACGACGAACTGGTGCGCGCCCAGCGGCGCGTCGAGCGCGATCCCGGCCGCCCGCAGCTCCGCGACCGCGTCCCTCAGGGCCTGCGCGAAGCCGGGCGCCTCCGTGTTCAGGGTGTGCGGGGTGCGGACCGGGTCCGCCGCGGAGAACGGCACCCGCCACTGGTCGGCGGGCCGCACCACGGCGGTGAACCTCCGCCAGAACCGGTCGAAGAGCAGCGCGCCCCTGCTCCCGGTGTCCGTCGTCCTGTCCCAGGCACCGATCACCCGGCAGGCCTCCGGGTCCTCCGCCAGCACCGCCGTACAGGCCCTCGCCGCGTCCGCCGCCGCCAGGTCGCCGGCCGGTGCCCGGTCGGCGAACTGCTGCCGCTGGAGGTCGGCCACCGTCAGCCGGCCGCGCGCGGCCAGGGCGGCCACGTCCTCGACGCCGCCGCGGGTGCGCAGCGAGCGCGGGGTCGCGACGGTCCCGAAGATCCGCTCGTAGCCGGTGAGCGGTCGGTCCGCGTTGGTCAGCCAGGCGCTGTCGTTGGAGTTCACGGCGTACGGGGCGTCCCGCAGGACCGGCAGCCGGGCCGGCCCGAACGTCCCCGGCTGCACCGCGTCCGGGTCCGAGCCGAGCGCGCAGTCGGACCGCGAGCCGTCGAGCACGGCCACGCCCGAGGCCGGGTAGGTCGCCCGGCCGAGCGGCGTGGAGCAGCGGGCCGCCAGCTCGTCGGTGATCCTCGGCAGGACCTGCGCCTGGCTGAAGAACGTGTGCCCGGCGGAGTCGGCCGCGATCGTGTTGACCCACGGCAGGCCCTGCACCCGGTCGAGGGTGGCGGCGACGTCCCGGGTGGAGCGCGCCTTCGCGAAGCCGAGCGCGGTGTCGGAGCCGCGCAGGTTGAGCGCGTTGGGGTCGTTCAGGGCGTAGGCCGTCGTGGCCGTCCACGGCAGCGGCAGGCTCGCGCCGAGCCCCGCGACGACGGGCCCGTACCGCGTCCACCACTGGGTACGGGTGACGGGGGCGCCGTCCTTGACGGTCACGGTCACCGTGCGCGGGACCATCCGCTCCGGCCGCCCGTCCACCAGGTACGCGGTCGGGTCGCCGGGGGCCGGCGTCAGCTGGTGCAGGTTGAGCGGCACGCCGGTGGCGACCGTGTGGCTCCAGGCCACCTTGTCGTTGAAGCCGATGTTGACGACCGTCGTGCCGAGCAGCGAGGCGCCCGAGACGTTCAGTTCGCCCGGGATCGTCTGCTGCGACTGCCAGAACCGGCGCCCGCCCTGCCAGGGGTAGTGCGGGTTGCCGAGCAGCAGGCCGCGCCCGTTGGCCGTGGTCGCGCCGGAGAACGCGACCGCGTTGGAACCCATGGTGGCGTTCTCGGGGGCGAAGAGCGCGCGTGCCGCCTCCGCCGCCGCCTCCGGGTCGGGGCCCGGGTCCGCGACGGAAGCCGTTCGCGCGTTGCTCCCCTGCGGCCCGGCCGCGGCGGCGGCCGGCGGCCGGGCGGCGGTGATCCCGTCCACCGCCCTGCCCTGGCCGCCGAGCACCGACACGGCGAAGCCGCGCCGGGCCACGTCCAGCGCGGTGACCGGGCGCACCCACGCGGCGCCCGCGCACGCGGGGTCGGTGATCCGGTTCTTCCGCAGCCAGGCGTTGTACCCGGCCGCCCAGCCCCGCATCAGTTCCTTCAGCTGCCGGCTCGGTCCGGCCGGGGCCGGGGTGCGCAGCAGCGCCTCGACCGTCCCCGCGTCCCGTACGCCGCGGAAGTACAGGTCGCTGGAGAGGTTCGTGGTGGCCGAGGAGAGCGAGCCGTCCGGGGCGGCGGCCGCGCCGAAGTGGCGCGAGCGCTCCCCGTCGACGGTGACGAAGCCGTCGGCGAGGACGCACACCTGGTCGGCGGCCTGCGCCCACCCCGTACCGAAACCGAGGTTCGCGTAGTCCCGGGCCACGATGTGCGGGATGCCGTACTCGGTGTAGCGGATGACGGCGGACAGGCCGCCGTCGGAGGGGCGGTGGCCCCGGCCGGCGGAGTCGGCGGCGGACCCCGCGGGCAGGGCGGCGACGACGGCGGCGAGGGCGGTCCCGGTGAGCGCCAGGTGTCTCAGGCGGGTGCGGAGGTGCAAGGTGCCTCCCAACGATGGGATGTGCTCTGCGAGTTGGACCATGCACGCAGCACCTCCCCCCGGTTGTCAACATCCCGTTCGGTATCCGAGGTCCCGGCGTGTGCGCCGCGCCGCCCGGCACTTGACCCGCCCGCCGCGGCGGCCGAGGATCACGGCATGGACCGACTCCCCAGCCGCACCGTCGACGGCTTCCTGCGCGCGAGCGCCCGGCGCGTCCCCGACCGGATCGCCGTCCGGTACGCCGACCGCACCTGGACGTACGCGGAGCTGGACGAGGCCGTCACCACCGCGGCCGCCGTCCTGCGCGAACCGGACCACGGGATCGCGCTGCCCGACTACGCCCGGGTCGCCACCTACGGCCACAACTCCGACGCGTACCTCATCGCGTTCCTGGCCTGCGCCCGCGCCGGGCTGATCCACGTGCCCGTCAACCACCATCTGACCGGCGACGACCTGGCGTACGTCCTGGAGCAGTCCGACAGCTCCCTGGTCCTGGCCGACCCCGCGCTCGCCGACCGCGTCCCGGACGGTTTCGCGGTGAAGCCGCTGCGCGACGCGCCCGGCTCCCTGCTCGACGCGCTCGCCGAGCCGGAGCCGTACGAGACCGACCGCGACGCCCGTGACCTCGCCCAGCTGCTCTACACCTCCGGCACCACCGCCCTCCCCAAGGGCGCGATGATGACGCACCTGGCCCTGGCCCACGAGTACGCCAGCGCCGTCGAGGCCCTCGACCTGCGCGAGGACGACCGTCCGGTGCACGCGCTGCCGCTCTACCACTCGGCGCAGATGCACGTTTTCCTGCTGCCGTACCTCGCCGTCGGCGCCGAGAACACCATCGTCGACGGACCCGACCCGGCCGTGCTGTTCGACCTGATCGAGTCGGGGCGCGCCGACAGCGTCTTCGCGCCGCCCACCGTCTGGATCGGCCTGACCAACCACCCGCAGTTCGCGGACCGTGACCTCTCCGCCCTGCGCAAGGCCTACTACGGGGCCTCGATCATGCCCGTCCCGGTCCTGGAGCGACTGCGCGCCCGGCTGCCCGGGCTCGCGTTCTACAACTGCTTCGGCCAGTCCGAGATCGGCCCCCTCGCCACGGTCCTCGGCCCCGACGAGCACGAGGGCCGGCTGGACTCCTGCGGCCGGACCGTCCGCCACGTCGAGGCCCGCGTCGTCGACGAGGACGGCCGGGACGTCCCCGACGGCACCCCCGGCGAGATCGTGTACCGCTCGCCGCAGCTCTGCGAGGGGTACTGGAACAAACCGGAGGAGACCAAGGCGGCCTTCCGGGGCGGCTGGTTCCACTCCGGGGACCTCGCGGTCCGCGACGCCGAGGGCTACTTCACGATCGTCGACCGGGTGAAGGACGTCATCAACTCCGGCGGCGTGCTCGTCGCCTCCCGCCAGGTCGAGGACGTCCTCTACACCCACCCCGCCGTCGCGGAGACGGCCGTCATCGGGCTCCCCGACGACCGCTGGATCGAGGCCGTCACGGCGGTGGTCGTCCCGCGCGACGAGGTCACCGAGGCCGAACTGATCGCCCACGCCCGGGAGAGGCTCGCCGCCTTCAAGGCGCCCAAGCGGATCCTCTTCGTGACCGAACTCCCGCGCAACGCCAGCGGCAAGATCCTCAAGCGCACCCTCCGCGACCGCTTCTCCGGCACCCGGCTCTCCTGAGGGCGGGAAGCCGCGGCCGCTTCTCCGGGACCCGGCTCTCGTGGGCCTCAGGACTCCCTGAGGTCCACGATCCGCTTCAGCTTGCCGACCGACCGCTCCAGCGTCTCCGGGTCGACCACCTCGACCCCGACCGACACCCCGATCCCGTCCTTCACCGCCGCCGCGATCGCCCGGGCCGCCTCCGCGCGCTCCCCGGGCGTCGCGTCCGCCCGCGCCTCGGCCCGCACCGTCAGCGCGTCGAGCCGGCCCTCCCGGGTCAGCCGCAGCTGGAAGTGGGGCGCCACCGCCGGGGTGCGCAGCACGATCTCCTCGATCTGGGTCGGGAAGAGGTTCACCCCGCGCAGGATGATCATGTCGTCGCTGCGGCCGGTGACCTTCTCCATGCGCCGGAAGACCCGCGCCGTGCCCGGCAGGAGCCGGGTCAGGTCGCGCGTCCGGTAGCGGATCACGGGCATGGCCTCCTTGGTGAGCGAGGTGAGGACCAGCTCGCCCTCCTGCCCGTCGGGCAGGACCTCGCCCGTGACGGGGTCCACGACCTCCGGATAGAAGTGGTCCTCCCAGACGTGCAGACCGTCCTTGGTC
Organism: Streptomyces sp. NPDC003327; assembly: GCF_053589515.1. NCBI lineage: Bacteria > Bacillati > Actinomycetota > Actinomycetes > Kitasatosporales > Streptomycetaceae > Streptomyces > Streptomyces sp. NPDC003327. Next base: position 70,427 of record NZ_JBSFSA010000013.1, read on the forward strand.
TCCACGCACTCCTGCGCCACGCCGGGACCCATCACCTCCGACAGGCCGTAGATGTCCACGGCGTCGATCCCGAACCGCTCCTCGATCTCCTTCCGCATGGCCTCCGTCCACGGCTCCGCGCCGAAGACGCCCACCTTCAGGGAGGTCGACCGGGGATCGACGCCCTGCCGCTCGAACTCGTCGAGCAGCGTCAGCATGTAGCTGGGCGTCACCATGACGACCTCCGGCCGGAAGTCCTGGATCAGCCGCACCTGCCGCGCCGTCATCCCGCCCGAGGCCGGGACCACCGTGCAGCCGAGCCGCTCGGCCCCGTAGTGCGCCCCGAGCCCTCCGGTGAACAGGCCGTAGCCGTACGCCACGTGGACCGTGTGCCCGGGCCGTACCCCCGCCGCCCGCAGGGAACGGGCCATCACGTCCGCCCAGGTGTCGAGGTCCCGCTCGGTGTAGCCGACGACCGTGGGCAGCCCCGTGGTGCCGCTGGAGGCGTGGATCCGCCGGACCCGCGACCGGTCCACCGCGAACATGCCGAAGGGGTAGTGCGCCCGCAGGTCCGCCTTCGTGGTGAAGGGGAACCGCGCCAGATCGGCGAGGCTCCGGCAGTCCTCCGGCCGCACCCCCGCCGTGTCGAAGGCCTCCCGGTAGAAGCCCACGTTCGCGTACGCGTGCCGCAGCGTCGACCGCAGCCGCTCCAGCTGCAGCGCCGCCAGCTCCTCACGGCCGAGCCGCTCACCGCTGTCCAGCAGATCCGTCATGCGCCGCCACTCCTCCGTACTCGTCCGGCCGACCGCCGCGCCCTCGACCCCGCGAGGCGGCCAGGACGACGGCGACCGACCGTTCGGTCGATCCGTGCGGGGCCCAGTCAACCCGACCGGGGGAGGGGTTTGGCAAGGCCCGAGAGCGGGCTTTCGCGAGCGCGAGTGGCGGCGCCGCGTCACACCTTGGGGTGGGATCCCCGCTTCGCCCGCATACCGGCCGCGGCGGACGGGGACCGGTGGCTCCATCCGGGGCGACCGGCCCCGCGAGTCCCCGCCCCCGGCCCCGGGCCGGCTGTGTCCCCCGCGTGCCCGGACGAAAGCGAACGTCATGCCTGTGCCGCACCACCCCGCCCCCGCAGGGGTGACCCCGTGACCACCACCGCCCCCGGCACCGCCGACACCCCGCAGGTCCACTTCTGGGCCGTCCCCGACCTCACCGGCCTCGACTTCGACCCGCTCCTGGCCAGACTCCTCCACGAGGACCCCGTCACCCGCGTCCGTCTCCCGCACGGCGACGGACACGCCTGGCTCGTCACCCGCTACGAGGACGTCAAGTTCGTCTCCGTCGACCCCCGCTTCAGCCGCCAGGCCGTATGGGGACGCTCCATCACCCGCCTCGCCCCCCACTTCATCCCCATGGAGGGCGCCGTCGGCTTCGCCGACCCGCCGGACCACACCCGCATGCGGCGCGTCGTCGCCCGCGCCTTCAGCGCCCGCGCCCTGCGCTCCCTGCGCGACCACGCCCAGACGGTGATGGACCGCCTCCTCGACCGGGTCGAGCGGCACGGCCCGCCCGCCGACCTGATGGAACTCGTCAACCGGCCCTTCCCGCTCGCCATGGTCAGCGAACTCATGGGCGTCCCCGAGGCCGACCAGCCCCTCATGGCCCGCTGGTCCGACACCATCATCTCGGCCGGTGCCGGCCGAGAGGCCAGCGAGCGGGCCAAGGCCGACATGGGCCGCTACTTCACCGAACTCGTCGGCCGCAGCCACGGCACCGGCCGCGAGACCCTCGCCGCCGTCCTCGCCGACGCCGTCGACGAGGACACCCTCACCGAGCACGAGGCCGTCGGACTCGCCGTCCTCATCCAGATCGGCGGCGCCCACGCCGTCCGCAACAACAGCGCCAACATGGTGTACGCGCTGCTCACCCACCCCGAACACCTCGCCCGGCTGCGCGCCGAACCCGAACTGCTCCCGCAGGCCGTGGACGAACTGCTCCGGTACATCCCGCACCGCAACGCCGTCGGCCTCTCCCGGATCGCCACCGAGGACGTCGAGGTCGGCGGGGTCACCATCCCCGCAGGCGACCCCGTCTACGTCTCCTACCTCACCGCCAACCGCGACCCGGACGTCTTCCCCGACCCCGAACGCCTCGACTTCGACCGCGGCTACAACCCGCACGTCGCCTTCGGGCACGGTCCCCACTACTGCCCGGGCTCCGCCCTCGCCCGCATCGAGTCGGAGATCCTCCTCGACTCCCTGTGGACCCGCTTCCCCGACCTCCGGCTCGCCGTCCCCGCCGAGGAGCTCCGCTGGCAGCGCGGCGCCCTCATCCGCGGCCCCGAGACCCTGCCCGTCACCTGGTGAGAGGAGCCCCCGCCCCATGACAGCGACGGCCATCGGACCGGGCGGCGGCCTCATCGTGCCGCCCGGCCACGGAAGGACCCTCACCACCGCCGCGCAGCACGTCACCTTCAAGGTGACCGGCGAGCACAGCCGTACGGCCTCCACCTTCGAGGTCGTCGTCCCGCCCGGCTTCGACGTCGGCGCCCACGCCCACGGCCACAGCGAGGAGCTCTTCTACGTCCTGGAGGGCGAGCTGGACGTCCTCGCCTTCGAACCGCTCGTCCGCACCCGCGACAGCTGGCGCGCGTGGGAGTCCGCCTCGGGACAGCGTGCCGTACGCGCCACCCCCGGCACCCTGATCCTCGTCCCGCCCGGCTGCCCGCACGCCTTCGCCAACCCCACCGGCGACCCCGTGCGCATGCTGTTCCAGGCCTCCCCACCGCCCGACCACGAGCGCTACTTCGAGGAGCTGATGGAGATCCTCAACGCGGCCGGCCCGGGCGGCGAGGTCGACCACGAGGCCGTCGAGGCGCTCCGCGTCCGCTACGACATCGAGCAGATCACCCCGCTCCGCCACGACGCCGGTGCCGGCGCCCCCCAGGAGACGGTCCGCACGCCCTGACGCCGGGCCGCCACCACGGCAAATCCCGTTGCCCGGCCCGGCGGGGGGTGCTGGAGTGGCGCCATGGAACCCCATCACCTCCGTGACCTGTACGACCTCCAGCTGCGGCGCGAAGCCCGGCCCGACGGGCCCGGCTGCCGCGTCGAGCGCGTCGGGCCGGTCGTACGGCAGACCGGCCCGGCGCATGCGTGGAACGGCGTCCTCTGGTCCGGATTCGGCGCCGGTACGGGGCAGGGCGCGGGTGCGGTGCCGGGCGGGGGGTCGGACGCGGGGGCGGGTGCAGTGCCGGGTGCGGGGGCGGGTGCCGGTGCGGCGGCCTCCGGCGCCGGTGTCGGGCCGGACGACGCCGACGAGGTCATCGCCGCGCAGATCGCCCACTACCGGGCCGCCGGCGTCCCCTTCGAATGGAAGCTGTACGGCCACGACGCCCCCGCCGACCTCGGCGCCCGCCTCCGCGCCGCGGGCTTCACCGCCGAGGCCCCGGAGACCCTGATGGCCGCCGAGGCCGCCGCGCTGCCGCACGACGTGCCGCTGCCCGAGGGCGTCGTGCTCCACGCCGTCACCGACGCGGCGGGCGTACGCCAGGTGGTCGAGGTGCACGACCGGGCCTTCGGCACCGACAGCACGCACATCGGGCGACAGCTCATGGACCGGCTCGCCGCCGACCCCGACACCGTCACCGCCGTCGTCGCACTCGCCGACGGCGAGCCCGTCAGCGCCGCCCGCCTGGAGCTGTACCCCGGCACGGACTTCGCCGGCCTCTGGGGCGGCGGCACCGTGGAGGCCTGGCGGGGCAGGGGGCTCTACCGCGCGCTCGTGGCCCACCGGGCCCGGATCGCCGCCGCCCGGGGCCACCGCTACGTCCAGGTGGACGCGGCCGACACCAGCCGCCCGATCCTCCGGCGGCTCGGCTTCGTCACGCTCTCGACGACGACGCCCCACACGTACGCGCACTGAGGGCCCCGGCGGCCGGAGGGGGCCGCGGAAAGAACTCCGGCCCGAGGCGAATCCTTTCCGGGCCTCCCCGCCTCCTATCTGCGTACCGGCCGAACGGGCCGGTGGAACCGGGAGGAACGCACCCATGATGGTCACCGTCGTCGTCGTGATCGGAGCCCTGCTCGTCGGAGCCTGCGGCTGGCACCTGACGCGGCGCCACCGGAGCCGCGGCTGACCCGCGCGCACCGCCGCGCCGCACCCACCGCCCCGCCGCGCCGTGACGCGCACAGCGCCGCACGGGCACCGACACGTACGAGGAGCACGATGACCCCCCGCTTCGCCTGGCCGGACGAGCGGCTGATCAAGGCCGCCCAGGACGGCGACATCGGCTCGCTGACCACCGTGGTCATGGAGTCGCAGCCGCACGTGCGCAAGTTCGCGCTGTCGCTCTGCGCCTCGCCGCAGGACGCGGAGGACGCGGCGCAGGAGGCGCTGATCATCCTCTACCGGAAGATCGGCACCCTGCGGGCGACGGGGGCACTCGCTTCCTGGATGTTCCGGATCGTGCGGAACGAATGCCTCCGGCAGGTGCGGCTCCTCGCGGCGCGGAGCGACGGGTCGGCGGCCGAGCCGGAGGCCCCGGAACAGCCGTCCGCCGAGGACGCGGTGCTGCACCGGCTGGAGGCCGAGCGCATCGCCGCGGCGGTCGGCGCGCTGCCCCGTGACCAGCGCCAGGTCCTGATCATGCGGGACGTGCAGGGCCTGCCCGGCAGGACCGTCGCCCGCGCGCTCGGCCTCAGCAACGCGGCGATGAAGTCGCGGCTGCACCGGGCGCGCGCGGCGCTGCGGCACTCACTGGACCTCACCGACCCGGCACCCGAGCCCACCAACGACCCGTCCGCCGGAGGGAACTGACGACATGACCACCACGCACACCCCACCCGCCAGGCACAGCACGCACACCACACCCAGCACGCACACCCCGCCCACCCCGGAGCGGTCGAAGCCCGACTTCGCCAGCGCGTCCGTCCCGCGCCACCTGGCCCGGGGAGCCATCGGGTTCTGGTTGATCATCGGCTCCGTCGCCCTGGTGCCCCTCGCGGGCCCGGCCACCCTGCTCGCGGCCCCCCTGGCCCTGATCGCCTTCCGCGGCTGCCCCACCTGCTGGATGGTCGGTCTGGCGCAGACGATCTCCCGGGGCCGTCTGGAGCGCCAGTGCGCGGACGGCGTGTGCACCCTCGCCAAGGCGCACCCGACGGCCCGCTGAAGCCGGGCCTACGCGACCCAGTGCGCGGGGCGGTCGAAGCCCTCGGGGAGCCGGGTGGCGGCGTCGCCCCGCGCCGAGTTGAGCTGGGGCTGCGTCAGGAAGAGCGCCCCGGTCAGATCCGCCCCCGACAGGTCGGCGTCCCGCAGGTCGGCGCCTATGAGATCCGCCAGCGTCAGGTCGGCGCCCGTCAGATCGGCGGCGATGAGCAGCGCCCCGCGCAGGTCGGCGCCCCGCAGGCGCGCGCCGCGCAGCCGCTTGCCGATCAGGTCGGCCCCGCGCCTGCTCTTCGGCTTCCCTCCGACGGCGGCCCGCACCAGCTCGCTCGTCCGCAGCAGCAGCGGGTTCACCTCGGCCCGCACGGCGGCCACGTCCAGCTGCTCCAGCGCCTCCGGGGTGCCCCCGGCCAGCGCCTCGACCCGCGCCAGCGCCTTCTCCACATCCGCGTGGAGCGGGCGCGCGACAGGCAGCGCACGGGCCTCGGTGAGGTAGCGCAGCAGCTCGTGGAGCTGGCGTACGACCGGGAACACCTCGTACATCTGCCGCGCCGACTCCGGGGCCTCCCGCCAGGACACGCCGCCGAAGGTCACCTGCGAGACCCGCTGGCCGGCGCCGAAGCAGTCGTACACCGTGCAGCCCTGGTAGCCGCTCGGCCGCAGCCGGGTGTGGATGCCGCAGCGGAAGTCCTCCCGGAGATTGCGGCAGGGCTCGCCGGACGACTTGTTCACGGCGAAGTCCGCCGACCTCGCGAAGGGCAGGGCGACGCAGCACAGGCCGAAGCAGCGCGCGCAGTCGCCGCGCAGCGCGGTCTCCGGGGTCTCGGGCACGGCGAAACGGTTCCTTCGCATGTCAGGGGCTGAGCCACCCACCGTATCGCGCCCCCGGCGAAACCCGATGGCCCTGATCATCACGGCCACGAGGATCGGCCCCATGCCGACGCTCACGACCCCTGACGGAACCCGGCTCGCCCACCGCGTCCACGGTCCCGTCGCCGCGCCGCCCGTCGTCCTCGTCCACGGGCGCGGCGAGCACAGCGGGACCTGGTCGGAGAGCGCCCGCGACCTCGGCCCGCGCCGCCCCGGTTCCACAGCACCAGCCCCCGCTCCCTGATCCGGCCTGGTCGACAAGACACCCCCTAGGCTTGCGTCCATGGAACCCGAACGCGACCTCACCCGGCTCCTCGCCGGCATGCGGCCCGAACTCCGTCCCGGGCGCTACGTCTTCACCACCGTCGACGGACCCGCCCCGGCGGGCCTCGATCCGGTCGTCACGGTGCTCGAACCCGAAGGCCGCACCCTCGTCGTACGCCAGGAGGAGGCGGACGCCGCCCGCCTCGGCTACGGCTACGTGGCGGGGTGGATCACCCTGCGGGTGCACTCCGCCCTCGACGCGGTCGGTCTGACGGCCGCCGTCGCGCGGGCGCTCGCCGAGGCGGACCTGAGCTGCAACGTGGTGGCCGGATTTCACCACGATCACCTGTTCGTCGAACACGCCAGGGCCCAGGAGGCGTTGGACGTGCTCCACGGGCTCGTCCGGCGCGCGCACGGACCGGAGGAGACCGCGCCGAGCGACCTCGCGCCGGACCCGAGGGACGGCTTCGGCAGATGAGGGGCGCGCGGCGAGCCCTCGGGCGTACGCTGGGTCTTTCGTGGGGCAGCCACACCCGACGCCCCCCGAGTGCGCCGGGTGTGCGCCCCCTGTGTGGGGGTGGAACGTGGTACGTCAGGACGACCGGCGCGGCCGCCGGGGATTCGGCCTCTTCGAACGCGAGACCGCGCTCGCCGCGGCCGAGGAAGCACTCGACCTGCTGACGGGAATCGGACTCGCCGCCCCGGAGCATTCCGGCCACCCGGAACCCCCGCCCGCCGCCCGGACACCGCACCTCGTCGCCCTGCCCACCCCCGGCGCGGCATCAACGGACACCGCCCGCCCCGCGGGCCGTACGCCTCCGGCACCGGCAACCGTCCCCGGTCCGCGCGGCCCCGGCCACGCCGACGACGGCGCCCACGACGGCGCCCACGACGGACCCGCCACGAGCCCCGCCCCCGCCGTCGTACCGCGCCCGGCCGCCGTCCCCCCGCAGCGCGCCGGCCGCCCCACGCACGGCGGCCCCCGCGGCATCGTCGGCACGCCCCCGCACCCCGCCACGGGCCCCGACCCCGACGCACCCCGCCACCCCGTCCGCCGCGGCGGCGTCCTCGCGTACGCCGCGCCCGCCGGGCTCGGCAAGACCACCCTGCTGGCCGAGGTGCGGCGCCTGGCCACCGTACGCGGCTGCACCGTCCTCTCCGCGCGCGGCGGCGAACAGGAGCAGCGGGTCGCCTTCCACGTCGCCCGCCAACTGCTCCAGCCGCAGCTGGCCCACGCCTCCGACGCCGAACTCCGCGAGCGCCTCGGCTCCTGGTACGACATCGTGGGCCCGGCCCTCGGACTGCGCGCCTCCGACGCCGGATCACCGCCCGACCCGCAGGGCCTGCGCGACGGACTCGACTGGGTCCTCACCCGGCTCGCCGTGCACCCCGCCCCGCTCGTCGTCGTCCTCGACGACGCCCACTGGGCCGACCCCGAGTCCCTCGGCTGGCTCGCCGCCTTCGCGCCGCGCGCCGAGGAGCTGCCCATGCTCCTCGTCGTCGCCTACCGGCCCGACGAACTTCCGGAAGCGGGAGCCGAGTTCACCGGACACCGGTCCGGCCGGCGCCCGCACCGCCTGGACCCGCTCAGCTCCACCGCCATGGCCCGGCTGATCCGCGACCGGGTCGGCGCCCACGCCGACGACGCCTTCTGCCACGAGTGGTGGACCGTCACCTCCGGCAACCCCTTCGAAGCCGTCGAACTCGCCGCCAAGGTCCGCGACCGCGGCCTCGATCCCACCGCCGACAGCGCCCCGCACCTGCGCGACCTGGCGGCCGCGCTCAAGGGCAGCGGCCTGGTCACCCGCATCGAACGCCTCGGCGCCGCCACCGTCCGCCTCGCCTGGGCCTGCGCGGTCCTCGGCACCGAGATCTCCCCGCAGCTCGCGGGCGCCGTCGCAGGGCTCGGCGGCGAGGCCGTCCACGACTGCGCCGAACGCCTCCGCGAGGCCCGCGTCCTCGCCGAGGCGGACGACCCCGACCAGCCCCTGGAGTTCGTCCACCCCCTCATCGCCACCACCGTCTACCGCTCGATCCCCGCCACCACCCGCATCGCCCTGCACGGCCAGGCCGCCTGGTGCGTCGTCGACGCGGGCCTCGGCTCCACCGCCGCCGCCCGCCACCTCCTGGAGACCCACCCCGAGGGCTCCGCCTGGACCGTCGGCCACCTGCGCGCCGCCGCCCGCGACACCCTCCGCGCCGGAGCCCCCGACGCCGCCCGCCGCTACCTCGCCCGCGCGCTCAGCGAGCCGCCCGCCGACGACGAACGGGCCGCCGTCCTCTTCGAACTGGGCTGCGCCTCCCTGCTCACCGAGCCCGCCACCACCGTCAACCACCTCCGCGCCGCCCTCGAAGAACCGATCGCCGACCCCGAACTGCGCCACGGCATCGTCTACCGCCTCTCCCAGGTCCTCGCCCACAGCGACCGGCTCGCCGAGGCCTCCGAGCTGCTCGACCGCGAGGCCCGGCTCACCACCGACGCCCGCAGCAGGCTCCGCATGCAGGCCGAGAAGTTCATGTGGGACGCGTTCCGCGCCGACGAACCCGACTCGCCCGCCCGCTCCCGCCGCCTCACCGCCCTCGCCGACCGGCTCACCGGCCGCGACCTCACCGAGCGGTACGTGATCGGCCTGCGCGCCTGGGACGCCACCCTGCGCGGCGAACCCTCCTCCGTCGCCCTCGGCCACGCGGGCCGCGCCCTGGCGTCCGGACTCAGCTGGGCCGACGAGAGCCGCGGCTTCGAGGTCCCGGTGCTCGTCGCCCTCACCCACCTCTTCGCCGACCGGCCCGGCCGCGCCGAGGAGCTGTTCGCCGAGGGCATCGCCGAGTTCGAGCGTCAGGGCTGGCGCGGCGCGCACCTCGCCTTCGCGTACACCCTCCTCGGCTACATCAGGTTCCGCCGCGGCCGGCTCGTCGAGGCCGAGGACTTCGTCCGCGCCGGACTGCGCCTCGCCGAACGCGTCGGCCCCCGCACCCCCGCCCACTGGTACGCGGCCGGCGTCATGATCGAGGTGCTCCTCGCCCGCGGCCGGGTCGAGGAGGCCGCGGTCATCGCCCGCACCCACGACTTCGCCGCCCCGTTCCCCGCCGCCGTCACCTTCCCGGACTCCCAGACCGTCCACGCGGAGCTGCTCCTCGCCACGGGCCGCACCGAGGAGGCCGCCGCCGAGCTGGCCTCCGTCGGCCGCCGCCTCGACCCCCGCGGCATGCGCAACCCCGCCTGGTGCCCCTGGCAGCTCCACCTCGCCCTCGCCGAGGCGGTCACCGCCCCTGAGCGGGCCCGCAGGACCGCGGAGGCGGCCGTCGAACGGGCCAGGCGCTACGGCGCCCCGTCCGCGATCGGCCACGCCCTCCGGGTGACCGCCGAGCTCACCGAGGGGGCCGAGCGGGTGAAGCTCCTGGAGGAGTCCGTCGACCGGCTCGACCAGTCGCCCGCCGCGTACGAGCTGGCCCGCTCGCTCGTCGCGCTCGGCACCGCCCTGCGCCGCACCGCGCGCGCCGGGGAGGCCGCCGAGTACCTCCACCGGGGCCTGGAGACGGCCCAGGAGTGCGGCGCGGACGCCCTCGTCGAGCAGGCGCGCGCCGAACTGGCCGCGGCCGGACTGCGCCCTCGCCCACTGCACCCCGCCGGCACGGACACGCTCACCGTCCGTGAGCGCACGGCCGCCGAGCTCACGGTCCGCGACGGTGACCCCGCCACGGTCCTCGGCATCGACGCCACCGCCGTCGGCCGCCTCCTCTCCGCCGTCTACCGCAAGCTCGGCACCGACCGGACCGGCCTCGCCCAGGCCCTGCGGGACACCGACAGGACCGCCGCGGACCCCCGCACCTCGCCCTGAACCGGACCGCCCACCGGGACCCCGGTCCCGCCCCCGCCCGGCACCGGCCCCGGGCCCCCGCCCCGACCCCGACCGGGTCGCGGGAACGGGGGCCGGGGCACGTACCATGGCCGTATGTCCTTCCTCCGCCGCCGCAGCGCCGCCACACCCGCGGGCCCGGACTTCGACGTCCTGGCCATGGACCCGGGGGACTGGCCCGGCAATCTCGGCGCCGGGCTGCTGCCCGCACCCGACGGTTCCTGCCAGGGCGTGTTCCTCCGCTACGACCTGTTCGGCGGCCGCGGACCCGCGATGATCATCGGCAACCTGCCGGAGGGCTCCCCGGCCCGTGAGCTCGCCGACGGCCAGATCCCCTTCGAGGTCGCCCAGCTCCTCGCGGCCCTGGAGAACGACGAGCCGGTCGAGGTGGTCGAGACCGAGGACGTCCCCGTCATGCAGGGCGACAACCTCCTCATCGTCCGGCGGCTCAAGCTCTCCGAGAGCCGCATCTCCTGCGTCCAGTTCGACCGCAGCGACAACGTCCTCGTCACGATCGCCAGTTGGGACCGGCCGATCACCGACGACCTGTACGCGCTCCTCAAGCCCCTGCCGGCCGAGCTGTTCCAGCAGGGCTGACCGGAGGGCGGGGGCCGATGAGCGCACGCGTCGACAGCTGGATCTGGGCGGTCCGTCTGACCAAGACCCGCTCCCAGGCCGCCGCGGCCTGCCGGGCGGGCCACGTCAAGGTCAACGGCGACCGCGCCAAGCCCGCGCAGCCGGTGAAGCCCGGCGACGAGGTCCGGCTCTACCACGGCGGCCGCGAGCGGATCGTCGAGGTCAAGGAGCTGCACGTCAAGCGGGTCGGACCACCGGTGGCCGCCGAGGCGTACGTGGACAACAGCCCGCCCCCGCCGCCCCGCGAACACGTCGCCGTCGCCGCCGTGCGCGACCGCGGCGCCGGCCGCCCCACCAAACGGGAACGCCGCGAACTGGACGAACTGCGCGGCCGACGCGGCTGACGCGGCCGACCACCCGCACACGAAGGCCTCCGGGAACCCTCCCGGAGGCCTTCGTCCCGTCGCGTACGTCAGCGGGCCCCGGCCGCGAGCAGCCCGGAGATCCGCGCCGCCGAGGTCCCGAGCCCGGTCGGCCCGCGCCACAGCAACGGCCTGCCACTGCCCGAGCGGACGTCCTCCGCCCCGTAACGCCGCACCTCCCGGTGCCAGTTGAGGACGCCCGCCAACCAGTCCTCCAGCTCCCGCAGATGCGCCTCGAACGCCGCGCGCTGGGTGCTGTCCAGACCCAAGTCCGCGTAGAGCAACGGAACCTCACGCCGCTTCAGGTGCTCGTACTGCTCCAGCCGGCCCCGCATCAGATCGGCGACCATCGCCACCGCCGTCGGGTAGTCGCAGTCGAAGAACGTCTGGAGCACCAGGACGCCGTTGTGCACCTCGCCCTCGACCTCGACCTCCTTCTGGTACGAGAACAGGTCGTTGACGAGCGCGCCGTAGTCCATCACCGCGTTCTGCAGGGCGCGCACCGTACCCGACCGGAAGACCTCCGGGGGCAGCGTCGCCTCCTGCCGCAACCGGCACATCAGCAGCGTCAGCTCGGACCCGAACGTGCTGCGCCGCATCTCGATGTAGTCGACCGGATCGGGCACGCGGTGCTGCACGACGTTGTGCATCTCCCACATCCAGCTGTCCAGCATCGCGTCGATCGCCGCCCGCAGCTCGGCCCGCGCACCGGGACCCATCGGGGCGACGGTCCGCTCCCAGACGTCCGCGAGCGCCCGTTCCAGCGAGTTCACGGCGACCGCCCGTCCGGCCGCCGGTTCGTCGAGGACCATGCACGCCTTCAGACGCTCGGTCTGCTCCTTCGCGGCGGCCAGGTTCCGGGACCGCCCGAAGACGAACGGGTAGTAGTCGTCGGCGTACGTGCCCCACGTCAGCCAGTCGGCGCTCAGCCGGAGCGCGTCGGGGGACGCGTCCGGATCGAGGCCCGCCGCGCACAGGGCGAGGTCGAAGCCCTCGGCCAGCGGCCGGTCCCAGAGGTCGTCGAGGAGCCCCGTCCGCTCCGCCCAGTCCACCGTGTGCCGCGCCGCGTCCGCGTGGTGCGGGTTGAGGGTCAGCGGATACGGCAGGTCGAGCTCCGGCACCAGCGAAGGGCCCACCTGCTGGTGCGGCACGTGCGCCAACGTGCGCAGCCGGGACGCCGCGGGCCGCCCGAAGACGTTCCGGATGTCCAGGGCGGAGGTCCCGAGCCCCCCGTCGAACCGGGAGGAGCCCGCGACCATGCCCTCGTTCATGTACCGGCTGGAGCGCATGTGCCACTCGTGGCCGCCGGACTGCCAGTCCTGGAGCCCCTTCGCGTACGCCGCCACCGCCGCGCACTCCTCGGGGCCCAGCCCGTGCTCCACGGCGAGCAGAGGCAGTTCGGTGAGCGCCGTGTTCTCGAACTGCTGGAGCCGCGAGGTGAGCAGGTCGTTGACGGCGTCCGCCGCCTCCTGCGTCGTACAGCCCAGGAACCGTTCCAGGACGAGCACGCCGTTGCTGTTCTCGCCCTCGTCCTCCACCTCGCGCTGGTACGAGAAGAGGTCGTTGCGCAGGTGGACGGCGTCCGAGAAGGCGTCCCTGAGGACCCGCAGCGGCCGCGCGTACGCCACCTTCGCCGGGACCTCCGCCCCCGCCGCGTACTCGACGAGCCCCGCCGACCAGGGCGCGCCGCCCACCTTCCGGCGCATCTCGATGTACTCGACGGGGTTGGCGACCCGCCCGTCGTTGATGTTGTCGAGCTCCCACAGCGACTCGTACAGCAGGTGTTCCGTCGCCTCCGCGAACCGCACCCGCCAGCCCTCCGACATGGAGGGGACGGTGCGCCGCCACAGGTCCGCGAGCCCCGCCTCCACGGGGTTGGTCGCCTCGGGCGGGCCGGCCGCCGGGTCCGCCGGCATGAACAGCGGCAGCCGGTCGAGGTAGGCCTTGCTGCCGGCCCGGTCCTGGGTGCGCTTGAAGACCTCCAGGAAGTGGTCGTCGAAGAAGAAGACCCAGGTGTACCAGTCGGTGACGAGGTTCAGCACCTGCTCGTCGCAGTCCGGGTGCGTGTACGCGCAGAGGAGCGCGTAGTCGTGGGAGGTGAGGTCGTGCTCCTCCCAGACCCCCGAGCCCTCCAGCATCCCCATGGCGCGCGCCCAGTCACGCGTGTGCGCCCGGGCGGCCTCCACATGGGGATTGAGCCGAGCCGGATACGGAACATAGAAGTCCGGCATAACGAAGGGCTGAGCCATGTCCTGAGGGGCCTTCCGGTGTGCGGGTGCGGTGACCGGCCCAGCTTTACCCCTCGCCCGCACGGCGCACGCACGGTCCCGCATAGTCATACGAACGCCGCGAGGGCGGTGCCGGCCCCTGCGTCCGACACCACCCCACGGCTTTCGGCCATGCTCCGTCAGGAAGTGGAAACACGCACGTCAGCGGCCTTCACAAACGCCACCCGATGGCCGAACTGAATCTGGTAGTACTCTTCCTGACCACGGACCACCCGATGCCCCGTCGTATCGAACACCGGGGCGAAGTAGTACTCGCCGACCGTGCTCCCCCCGACCACGTACCGCTGGCCCGCGAGCAGCTTGTACGGCAACGGCGACACCGCCTGCACCGGCACGCCCGCCGGATACGCGGACGCCTCCGGATAGGCCCGCCCGTACACCGGCACCTCCGCGAGCCCGTCCCGCGGCGTGAGGACCCGGCCCCGGGCGTTCACCGCCGTCGGCTCCGCCTTCGGGTTGTGGAACCACGCCTTCTGGCCCAGGTACCAGATCGCCGTCCACTCCCCGCTCCGCTCCGCCACCGCGTAGCTCTGGCCCGTCGAGGCCCGCGCCCCGGTGTCGTTGACGCCGGTCGTCGAAGCCTGCCCGCCCGGCCGCAGTCCGATGTCCTTCACGAGGGGCGCGTCGGCGCTCGGCGCGGTGTGCAGCCGCACCGCCCCGCTCCCGTGCGGCGCGCACGCCTCTCCGGCCTTCGCGCAGCCCGTGTAGACCGGCCGGTGCGCGGTGTAGTCCGGGCGGATCGTCACCACCCCGGCGTCCGGCCCCGCGCTCGGCGTGAACGGCCGCCCGAGCAGCCGGAAGTAGTGCGCCCAGTCCCAGTACGGCCCCGGGTCGGTGTGCATGCCCCGGATCGTCGAGGTCACCGTGCCCGGCACGTTGTCGTGCCCGAGCACGTGCTGCCGGTCGAGCGGGATGTCGAAGCGCTGCGCCAGGTACCGCACGAGCCGGGCCGACGTGCGGTACATCGCCTCCGTGTACCAGGAGTCCGGCGCCGTCAGGAAGCCCTCGTGCTCCAGCCCCACCGACTTGGCGTTCACGAACCAGTTCCCGGCGTGCCAGCCGACGTCCTTCAGAGGCAGGTGCTGGGCGATGTGCCCGTCCGAGGAGCGCAGCGAGTACTGCCAGGAGACGTACGTCGGGTCCTGGACGAGGCCCAGGGTGACGTCCCAGGTCGCCTCGGTGTCGTGGACGACGATGTAGTCCACCTTCTGCGACGCGGGACGGTTCGCCTTGTCGTGGTTGCCGTAGTCCCCGTCGCCGAACTCCTCGTACGGCGCGGGGATCCACTCGCACGCCACGGTCGGCGGGCACTCCACCGGTCCCGGCGCCGGGGCGCGCAACCCGAGCGCCGCCACCTGGCCGGTCTCGGGGGCGACCGACGGGGCGGCCGGCAGCGTCACCCGCAGGCCGCTGTCGGTGGTCCGGGACTCCCCGGTGCGGATCACGTCGAACACGTCGTTTGCGAAGGCCGTCGCCGTCGCCGAGTCCTCCGCGCCGGAGTAGCGCGCCACCGCCCCGTACCAGTCGGCCGGGTCCGTGCTCGGCGGCAGCCCCGCCTCCCGCTGGGCGGCGGCGAGGAGGGCCGCCCCGCCCTCGATGTTCGCGCCCGTGGTGGTCCGCAGTTCCTCGGCCGGCAGGCCGGTGAGCGCGGCGGCCCGTTCCAGGGTCCGCAGCCGCGGCGGCAGCTCCGCCGCCGTGGGCAGCGGGGTCTCCGCACCCGTCCGCGCGGGGCGCGCCGCGTCACCGCGCGGGTCCTCCTCCCCGTCGTGGTGGTGCGGCAGCGCACGCGCGAGCGCGGTCGCCGCGTCCGTCAGGTGCATCGGCCCGTACCCGCCGGTGACGCTGGGCGCCCCACCGTGGCCGTCCCAGCGCGACTGCAGATAGGAGACGGCGAGCAGCACGCTCTCCGGTACGCCGTGCCGCTCGGCCGCCGCCGCGAACTGCCGCTGCAGGACCTCCGCCTCTGGCCCCTCGGCGGTGGCCGAAGGGGCGGCGGCGAGGAGCGGCAGGAGCAGGACGGCGGGCGCGACACGTCTGAGGTACGGGGAACGGAGCAAGGCAGCCTCCTGCGACGGGGAAGGACGGGGGCGTGCGGAACCGAATCCGTACAGGGGTATCGGCTCCCGGACGATCCGTCAATCACCCGACGCGCGCCGTGATTTCCCACGTCAGAGCGGTGTCCGTGGCGCCGGGGAGCAAGTTTCGCGCGGGCGGCGCACCGGCCTGGGACGCGTCAGTGGAGTGGACCAATGGCCGCCGATCGCCCGGCTTCCCGTCCCGTGCCACATCACACGGCCGACCCACCGGCGACGGCCCGGCCAGGCCCGTACGACGAAGCGCCGCACGCCCGGTGTGTCGGCACCGGGTGCGCGGCGCACCACCCCCGTGTCGCGTCCGGAGCGCCTCAGCGCGTCCCGACCGCCGCGCGCACGGCCCGCCGTGCCATGGCGCAGTCCTCGTGCAGCCGCCTCAGCAGCAGCCGCTGTTCCTCGCCCGGTGCCAGACCGCCCGAGGGCGGCGGGACCGAACCGGCCGGCGGGGCCTCCTTGATGGTGCGCTGCACGGCCGTCTCGTACGTACGGATCTCCCGCGTCAGCACGATCATCAGGTTCACCAGGAAGGCGTCCCGGGAGGCCGGGCCCGCCTGCTGGGCGAGCTGGCTGATCTGGCGGCGGGCCAGCGGCGCGTCACCGAGGACCGCCCACAGCGTCGCCAGGTCGTACCCGGGCAGGTACCAGCCCGCGTGCTCCCAGTCGACCAGGACCGGCCCCGCCGGGGAGAGCAGGATGTTCGAGAGCAGCGCGTCGCCGTGGCAGAACTGCCCCATGCCCTGCCGCCCGCCCGCCTGCGCCAGACCGTGCAGCAGCTTCTGCAGGTCGTCACGGTCCCGGTCGGTGAGGAGCCCGAGCTCGTGGTACCGGGCGATCCGGGCCCCGTAGTCGAGCGGGGCGTCGAAGGTCCCGGCAGGCGGGCGCCAGGCGTTGAGCCGGGCGACCGCGCCGAGCGCGGCCCGCACGTCCGCCCGCGGCGGCGCCTCCAGGGGGTGGCGCGAGAGCGCCGCGGCCCGTCCGGGCATCCGCTCGATCACCAGCGTGCAGTTCTCCGGGTCCGCGGCGATCAGCCGCGGCGCCCGCACCGGCGGACGGTGGCGGACGAAGGAGCGATAGGCCGCTATCTCGTGCTGGAACCGTTCGACCCACGCGGGGGAGTGGTCCAGTAAACACTTGGCGACCGCTGTGGTCCGTCCGGTCGTCCCGACGATCAGGACGGAGCGGCCGCTGCGCCGCAGCACCTGCACCGCGTTGAACTCCGGGCAGATCCGGTGGACCGACGCGATCGCCGTCTTCACCTGCGCCCCCTGGGGGCCGGACAGATCGATCCTCCCGCTGACCGGCTGCGTGCCGGTGCCGCCGACCCAGCGCCTCGGCCGGACGGCCTGGGGAGCGGGGGCGAGGTACGGTCCGTTGCCGGCGGGGACGATGCGGTGCTGCGGCCGGGGCGGGGCGGACACGGAGGACGATGCTGTGTACATGGAGGTGACAGATCCCTTCGTGTGCCGACGATGTGCGTGCGTCGCCCCGCCCGCCCCCGGTCCGCACCCTGGGGAATGAGGGCCGGTCGGCGGGGCGGGGTGGCGCATACCTACCTGACACCCGGGCGCGGGTGGCGGAACATCGGGCGCACCCTGGCGAACCCTGGCGAATAGTCGCCAGCCCTATGACAGGGGGTTACTGTCAACTCAGCCGAGAACCTGGGGGCTTAGACGTGACCGGACAATCCAACACCCGCCTTGCGGACCTCTTCGGCCTGGCCGGCTGGTCCAAGGGCGAACTCGCGAGACTCGTGAACCGGCAGGCGGCGGCCATGGGCCACCCCCAGCTGGCGACCGACACCTCGCGCGTGCGGCGGTGGATCGACCGGGGGGAGACCCCCCGCGATCCCGTGCCCCGGGTGTTGGCCGCCCTGTTCACCGAGCGACTCGGCCGTGTCGTGACCATCGAGGACCTCGGGTTCGTACGACACGGGCGCGCCGGAAAGCGGCAGGACGTCAGGAACGACGACAACCCTGACGGGCTGCCCTGGGCACCCGATCGTACGGCGGCGGTCCTCACCGAATTCACGGGAATGGACCTCATGCTCAACCGACGCGGCCTGGTGGGCGCGGGCGCCGCACTCGCCGCAGGCTCCGCACTCACCAGCTCCCTCTACGACTGGCTCCAGACCGACCCCGCACCGGGCGGCGTCGCCCGGCGCACCATCGATCCCCTCCACGCCGACCCCGCCGGGTTCGACCGCTACGAGGCCGCCCCCGTCGGGTCGGAGGAGATCGAGGCGCTGGAGCACTCCGTTGAGGTGTTCCGTGCCTGGGACGCCTCGCGCGGCGGCGGTCTCCAGCGCAAGGCGGTCGTGGGCCAGCTGAACGAGGTGGGCGGCATGCTCGCCTACCGTCACGCCGACCACCTCCAGCGCCGCCTCTGGGGCGTCGCCGCCAACCTGGCGGTCCTCGCGGGCTGGATGTCGCACGACGTCGGCCTCGAACCCACCGCCCAGAAGTACTTCGTCATCGCCGCGCACGCGGCCCGCGAGGGCGGCGACCGCCCCCGCGCCGGGGAGGCGCTCTCCCGCGCCGCCCGCCAGATGGTGCACCTGGGCCGCCCCGACGAGGCGCTCGACCTGCTGAAGCTGGCGAAGGCCGGCTCGGGCGAGCGGCTGCTGCCGAGGACCCGGGCGATGTTCCAGACGATCGAGGCGTGGGCGCAGGCGTCCATGGGCCGGGGCCAGGCGATGCGCCGCACGCTCGGGGAGGCCGAGGACCTCTTCGTCTCCGACCGGTCGGACGAACCGCCGAGCTGGATGCAGACCTTCGACGAGGCCGACATGCACGGCATGCAGGCGCTCGCCTACCGCACGCTCGCCGAGCACGACCCGGCCGCGGCCGTCCCCGCGCAGCGCCACGCGAAGCTGGCGATCGAACTGCGGCGCGGCGGCCACGACCGCTCCAAACTCTTCGACCACATCTCGCTCGCCTCGGCCTGCTTCATCGCCGACGACCCCGAGCAGGCCGACCGGTACGCCCGGCTCGCGCTCATGTCGATGGGGAACACCTCGTCCCACCGGACGTGGGACCGGCTGCGGGAGATGTACCGGCTCACCGGCCAGTACGCGGGGTACTCGAAGATCGAGGCGCTGCGCGAGGAAATCGAGCTCGCGCTGCCGAGGTCGCCGGTCAACCGTCCGAGGACCGGGCAGGCCTGAGGGCGGGCGTCCGCGCCGTCACGGCTCCGGTCGCACGGGCTCGTACGGGCTCAGGCCGGCTCGCACGCTCTTTTGCGGCTCGCACGCGCTCGGACCGGTCGGCACGGGTTCGGGCCGGGACAGGGGTGCACCGGGGCGTGGCCGTATGCCTCCGTGCGTCGTCGACGCGGCCTGCCGCCGTGGCGGGGCCGGCCCGCCGACGGGCTCAGTGGCCGACCCGGACCACCATCACGCAGGCGTCGTCCTCGCGCGGCTCCTCGCCGAACTCCTCCGCCACCAGGCGCACGCACTCCTGCGCGTCCCGCGCGCCGGTCAGCCGCTGCCCGAGGGCGAGGAGCCGACGGGCGCCCGTGTCGTCCTGCGCTCCGCTGCCCCGGGTCAGTCCGTCGGTGTGGAGGACCAGCAGGTCGCCGGGGAGAAGCCGGGTCTCCGTCTCCTCGTACGCGGCCCCGGCGGTCGCCCCGAGCAGCACGCCGTCCGGGCGGCGCAGCGCGCGCCCCGTCCCGTCGCGGAACAGCAGCGGGGCGGGGTGTCCGGCCTGCGCCCACGTCAGGGTCTGGGCGACCGGGTCGTAGCGGCAGCACATCGCGCTGCCGAGCGCGGGCTGAACGGAGGTCTCCAGGAGCTGGTTGAGGTGGCCCATCAGGGCGGCGGGCCGGATGCCGGCGACCGCCATGCCGCGCAGGGCGCCGAGCAGCATCGCCATGGAGGAGGTGGCGGCGACGCCGTGCCCGGTGAGGTCGCCGACGGTCAGGAGCGCGTCCCCGTCCGGGAGCGCCAGCGCGTCGTACCAGTCGCCGCCGATGAGGCCGGTCGTCGCGGCGGGCAGGTAGTGGCCCGCCACGTCCAGCGGCGCGGGTCCGTCGTGGGCGAAGCGGAGCGAGCCGCGCCACGGCGGCAGCACGGCCTCCTGGAACTCGACGGCCACCCGGCGCTCGGTCCGCTCCAGGTGGCGGCTGCGCTCCAGGGAGTCCCGGCTCTCGCGCACGGCGCGCTCGCTGCGGCGCAGTTCGCTCACGTCCCGGATGACGGCCCACATGGAGGCCGTGCAGCCGTCGGTGTCGAGGACGGGCTCGCCGGTCATGTGGACGGTGCGCACCCGGCCGTCCGAGCGGACGATGCGGAACTCGCCGTCGATCGGCTTCCCGTCGATCAGACAGTCCGTCACCATTGCCTGCAGCAGCGGCTGGTCCTCGGCGAACACCATGGACGGCATCTCGTCCAGGGACATCGGACCGTTCTCGCGGGGGCGGCCGAAGATCTGGAACAGCTCCTCCGACCAACTCACCTCGTCCGTCAGGAGGTTCCACTCGGCGCTGCCGACGCGGGAGAGCAGCGAACCGGTGCGCGGGGGAGCGGGCTCGCCGTACGCGGCACCGGGATCGCCTGTGGGCTCCGTGTCGAGCAGGCCGTCCACGTCGCCCTCGGGCGCCTCCGGGGAAGGCCGCCCGCCGGTCCCCGGGGTGGCGGGCGGCGCCGGGACTCCGGCCCGCAGCTGCCCCAACTGGGCACCCAAATCGTCGAGTTGGTGGACGGCCAGGTCGCAGAGGGCCCGCTGCCAGCGCAGCTGGGGGTCGTCGTCGTTCGTCGCGGCGTCCCGGCGCACGGCGGCGACCTCGCCGCGCAGACGACGGGTCTGCGAGATCAGCGCGTCCACCGCGCCCGGCTCCGGCGGCTGGGCGGGTCGGTCCGCGAAGAGGGGGGACGGCATGTCGTACTCCGATGCAGGCGCGGCACGGCCAGTGTGAAGAAGGAGGCCCAATACGACTGTTGCACAGCCTCGGACGGCTCGTAAGGGATTTGGCAACACTCGATCCGGTGGTGCTTCTGACATATGCCTTCGGCCCGACGATTATCGGTCAGGGCCTGACGGGTTACGGTGCTCGGGTGGTGAACGACGAGGACAACGGCACGGCGGGCCCGGCGTACGGGGACACACGGACGACGGACGCGCGTGCGAGAACCGGGACGGGGGCGACGGGCACCGCCGTGCTGCTCGCCGCCGCGCCCGCGGGACGCGGCCGCGCCATGGACGCCGCCTCGGTGCTCCCCGCCCTCGCGGCCGTCCCGCCCGGAGCGCTCACCGGCACCGCGACCGCCACCGTCGTCGAACTCGCCGACCCGCTCGACCCGCAGACCGTCCTCACCCGGTTGCGGGCCGCGGCCGCCACCCCCGGCCCGCTCGCCGTCCTCCTCGCCGGGCAGCTCCACCTCGACCGCCGCCAGCGGCTGCCCCACTTCGCCCTCGCCCGCACCATCCCCGCGACGCTCCGCTACACCGCCCTGCCCTGGCACTGGCTCGCCGCCGCCCTCGCGACCCGGCGGCCCGGCACCGTCACGGTCGTCGCCGACCTGACCGCCGACCCCGCCGTCTGGGAACGCCTCACCGCCGATCCGCACCTGCTCCACCTCGGCCCCGCCGCCCACCTGTACGGCCGCGTCACCCGGGCCCCGCGCCGCGGCGCCCCGACGACCCCGGACTACCTCCGGGCCTGGGCGGACCTCTGGCGCGCCGACCCCCGGCTCCCGCACCCGGCCCTCCACGCGGAGGCGGCCGGCCGCGCACCCGGGCTCCTCCTCACCCCGCAGGCCCCGAGCCCGGCGCAGCTGACGCCGTACGTGCCCCGGGGCGGGGTGGCGGTGACACCGCCGGGCCCCGGAGCCGCCGGGGACGACGCGGCCGGGAGGGTCCCGGTGGCCGTGCGGGGGCCGGTGCCTGCCGGGCTCCCGCCCGCGGGGCAGGGGGCCGCCTTGCCCGGGATCCCCGCGCCGGCGACCGCTCGGGCGACCGCTCGGGCGACCGCTCGGGCGACCGCTCCGACGACGGCCGCGAGGACCGTCGAGGAGACCCCGCCGACCCGGCCCCTCCGGCCGCCCGCGCGCGTGCGCGCGCCCCGGCGGCCCGAGGCCCCCGCACGGCAGCTCGCCCCGGCCGGACCCGCCGAAGCGCGCGCCGGGCAGGGGCACCGGCCGCCCGAGGCGCCGGGACCCCGCACACCACCGCCCGTACCCGCGGGCCCGCCCCCCGGCCCCGGGGCGCCGCACGACCCGCACCCCGCGATCCTGGCCGCCGCCGTGGCGGGGCGGCACGCGGAGGCCGCGGCCGTCGCGGCCGCCTGGGAGAGCGAGGCGCTGCGGACCTACGGCCCCAGGTCCCTGGAGGCCCTGCACTGGCTGGAGGTACGGGCCGACCTGGCCCGGCTGGCCGGAGAACCCGGCCGCAGCTGCGAGTTGTGGCTCTCCGTCGCCGAGGCGCTGCTCGGACTCGGCCGGTCCGCCGACGACCCCGCCGTCGAGGGGGCCGTCGACCGGGCGCACCACCAGTGGGAGCAGATCGACGACCCGGCCAGGGCCCGCGCCCTCGGCGACACTCTCGTCGGGCTCCGGGAGCGCGTGCCGGGACGGCAGCCCGGCGCGCTGGCCGCGCTGCGCCGTCGCACGGGCCGACCCGACCCCGTACGGAAGGACCCGCAGTGACCTCGCTCGCCACCGCCCAGCGCTCGCTCGCCGACCCCGCCGTCCGCCACCCCCTCTGGCCGCCGCTGACGCGCGGCTGCCCGGTCACCTCGACCCCCGAGGTCGCCTACCCGCTCGACATCGACTACGCGTACGAGGACGTCCCCGCGGACCTCTTCGACCGCCCCGCCGCCCACGGGCTCGACCGCTGGGCCCCGCTGCTGCCGCCCCTCGCCGCTCCCGGTCTCGGCGAGGGCAACACCCCCCTGGTCGAACTCCCCGACGGCGTCCTGGTGAAGGACGAGTCCCGGAACCCGACCTGGAGCCACAAGGACCGCCTCAACCGCGTCGCCGTCAGCGCCGCGGTGGCCTCCGGGGCGCGCGGGATCGTCGTCTCCTCCTCCGGCAACCACGGCGCCTCGGCCGCCGCCTACGCGGCCCGCGCCGGCCTGCCCTGCGCCGTCTTCACCTCGCCGCACGCCCCGCCCGCCGTCGCCTCCCACCTCCGCGCCTACGGGGCGACGGTCCTCACCGTCCCGTACGAGACGGTGAAGCCGCTCATGCGCCGGATCGTCGACGACCTCGGCTTCCAGGCCGTCAGCAGCGTGACGGACACGGTCCACACCGGACACCCCTTCGGGCCGGAGGGGTACAAGACCCTCGCCTACGAGATCGCCCTCGACCTCGGCCGCGCCCCGGCGGCCGTTCATGTGCCCACCGGATACGGCGAGTTGCTCTTCGGCGTGGCAAAGGGGTTCCAGGAGCTCGCCCGGCTCGGCGTGACGGACTCCGTCCCCCGCGTGTACGCCACCGAGCCCGCCGCGGCCGGTGCGCTCACCGAGGCGGTGCGCTCCGGACGGCCCGTCGCGCGGGTGCCCGTCCGGCCCACCGTGGCGTACGCGATCGACTGCGAGGTGAACAGCTACCGCGGGGTGGTGGCCGTGCGGGAGACCGGGGGAGGGGCCCGCACCGTGACGGACGAGCAGCTGGAGTCGGCCCGCGCGGAGCTGGCCGTGCAGGGGCTCTGGTGCGAGGCGTCCTCCGCCGTCGGTCTCGCCGGCCTGCGGGCTCTGGGGCCGCGCGAGACCGAGGGGCCGGTGGTGTGCGTGATGACGTCCAGCGGATACAAGTGCGCCACCACGGGCGGTGCGTCGTACGCGCCGACGGAGCCGGACTGGGCGACGATCGAGAAGGCCCTGACCGGCTGATCGGTTGATCGGCTCACCGGCCGACCGGCTGATCGACGCGTCGGCCGGCCGGGCGGGGGCGTCACCACCGTCCAACCTGTTCCGGCGGAGGTGACCGGGGCCCGCGCCGCCCGTCACCGGGCGGTTGGCCCCGCTGCCGTCAGGACTCCGCCGGCTCCCGGCGGTCGGGCGCCCGGGCCGCGCGAGGCACGACCCGGATGCCGAACCGGTAGTCGCCGAGGGCCCCCGCGATCCCGACGAAGAGCAGCGCGAAGTGCTCCTGACCACGCGCCGTCGCGATGCCGCCCAGGTCGAGCCGGGACTCCGCCGGCCAGCCGAGGTCGCCGAGCAGGCCGCCGACCACCCGCTTCGCCTCCGCGTCCTCGCCGGAGAGGAAGACGGTGCCCGGCCCCTCCAGGGAGCCCGGATCGACCATCACGAGCCGGTCGACCGTGGCGAGGCTCTTCACCACCCGGGTCTCGGGGAACGCCTCCTGGATCTCCTCGCCGAGGCTGACCCCGAGGTGCGAGAGCGTCCCGTCCTCCAGGAAGCCGACGCCGACGTCCAAGAGCACCTTCCCGGCCAGCGCCGGGGCCCCGACCGACCGGAGCAGCCCGACCGAGACGGTGCCCGGCGTCGCGTTCACCACCACGTCCGCGTCGGCGACCGCAGCGGCCGAGCCCCCGACCCGTACCCCCGCGGCGATCAGCTCCTTCAGCTCCGCCCGCAGTTCCTCGTCCGCCGGGCGCCGCGATCCGAGGACGACCTCGTGTCCCGCCCGCGCCCAGGCTCCGGCGAGCGCCCGACCCACATGTCCCGTTCCGAGAATTCCGATGCGCATGGCGGTCATCCTTCCGGTGCCGCGCCGCCCCCGCCTCGGCCGCGGGCCCGTACCTCGCTCGGACCAAGGACCTACGTCGCGGGCCGCGGCCCCACCCCCCGGTCCGGGGCGGAGCCTGGGATCATCGGACGTATGACCGCCTCCCCGACGCCCCCCGGACCCGCCGCCGCCGCCGGCGCCGCGGTCGCGCCCGGGGCGAAGGCGACCGCCGGGCCGCCCGCGCCGCTCGCCACCGAGCGGCTGCTGCTGCGGCCCGTGCGCCGGGCGGATCTGCCCGCCGTCACCCGGCTGTGGACCGACACCCGCGTACGGGAGCACCTCGGCGGCCCCGTCACGGAGCCCGTCATCCGCATCCGGCAGCGGCGGATCGTCGGCGCGCCCGGCTGCCACGCCGTGACACGGGCCGCCGACGGAGCCCTCCTCGGTCTGGTCACGGTGGACCCCGCCGGCCGGAACGGCGAGACGGAGGTGTCGTACCTGTTCCTGCCCGAGCACTGGGGGCGGGGTTACGCCCGGGAGGCCGTCGCCGCCGTGGTCGCGCGGCTCCTGGAGACCGTCCCGAGCGTCGTCGCGGTCACCCAGGTGGAGAACCGCCGCTCGCGCGACCTGCTGACCGCGGTCGGCCTCGAACACGCCGAGTCCTTCGTGGAGTGGGACGCCCACCAGGTCCTCTACCGCCGGAGCGCCTGACCGCAGCGGTACGCCCGCCGGCGCCGGCCCTCCTCAGGCCGCCCCCGCCCGCAGGGCGGCCAGGGCCCGCTCCAGGCGGGCCGACCGGGTCTTCGGCGTCCGGGCCTGCCACAGGGTCAGGATGATCAGATAGCGGTCGGTCTTCCCCAGGGCGTCGAAGGCCTTCGCGGCGGCCGGGTCCGCCGCGAGCGCCGCCGCCAGGTCGTCCGGGACCGTCGCGTCCTTCTGAGCGGGGTACGCGCTCTCCCAGCGGCCGTCGGCCCGCGCCGCACGCACCTCGGCGAGTCCGGGCTCCCGCATCCGGCCGGCCGCGGTGAGCGCCTCGACCTGGCGCACGTTCACCTGCGACCAGAGGCTGCGGGGGCGGCGCGGGGTGATCTTCTGGAGGTAGGTGCGCTCGTCGCGCGCCTTGCGCTTGCCGGTGATCCAGCCGTAGATCAGCGTGCCGTCGAGGATCTCGTCCGCCGTCGGGGACGGCAGGTCCGCGCCCTTGCGGGCCAGGAGCAGCCAGATGCCCGGGGTGTCCCCGTGGTGCTCCGCAAGCCAGGCCTCCAGCTCCCGGCCGTCCGCGAACGCCATGACCGCGAGCCCCTCGACCGGCTCCAGCCCCTCGACCCGCTCAGGCCCCGCGCCCGGCTCCGGCTCCTCGACCGAACCCACCGTGTCCGTCACCCTGACCACCCTCGCGCCGCCGCCGACACCGCTTCGGCATCGGTCCCGCCCCCATGGTGACACCGCCACCGCACGACACCCTGCCGACCGCGGGACCTGCGCCACGCCGCCCGGCGTCCCGTAGCATCTGCGCGTCCTGCACCAGGGCATACCGGCACCCCTCACGCCTAGGAGCTCTGCACGCCATGTCCTTCCTGGTGATCGGCGAGTGCGTCGCCGACATCGTCCGCGGCGCCGACGGCACCGAACGGGTCCACCCGGGCGGCTCTCCCGCCAACGTCGCCCACGGCCTCGCCCGGCTCGGCCGGGAGGTCACGCTGCTCACGCAGCTCGCCGACGACGACAAGGGGCGGCTGGTCGCCGGCCACCTGAGGGGCGCGGGCGTACGGATCGTCGTCGGCGGAGCCCCCGACCGCACCCCGTCGGCGGCCGTCGGCCTCGACGCGCGCGGCCACGCCACGTACACCTTCGACATCGCCTGGACCCTGGAGAGCGGGCTCCCGGCCGGCGAGGCGCCCGCGCACGTGCACATCGGCTCGATCGCCGCGGTCACCGCCCCCGGCGCGGACACCGTGCTCGCCGAGGTCGAGCGGCTCCGCGACCGCGCCACCGTCAGCTACGACCCCAACGTGCGGCCCGCGCTGATGGGGGAGCACGGCGCGGCCGTCGCCCGCGTCGAGCGCTGTGTCGCGCTGAGCGACCTGGTGAAGGCGAGCGACGAGGACCTCGCCTGGCTCTACCCCGGCGAGGAGCCGCACGCCGTCGCCACCCGCTGGCTGGGCCTCGGCCCGGCCGTCGTCCTCGTCACCCGGGGCGCGGCCGGCTCGCTCGCCGTCACCCGGGACGGGACGGTGGCCGCCGGGGCACCGCGGGTCACCGTCGTCGACACGGTCGGCGCGGGCGATTCGTTCATGTCCGCCGCCCTCGACGCCCTCGCGGGGCGCGGGAGGGAGGCCCTCGGCGCGCTCGGCGCCGAGTCCCTCGCGGGGCTGCTGCGCGACGCGGGCGCGGCGGCCGCCGTCACGGTCTCCCGGGCCGGGGCCCAGCCGCCCGACCGGTCCGAACTGGACGCGGCGCGGGCGGAGGTCGCCGTCACGTCCGGGCGTGCGTCGTGATGTCCGAGGCGAACTGCTCCACCATCTCCGGAGTGACCGTCGGCCTGCACTGGGCGATGGCCTCCAGGTAGTCCGCCGTGCTCGCCCCCGGCGCGGGCCCGTCACCGGGCCGGACGCCGACCGCGACCAGGTCCCGCTCGAAGGAGGCCTGGGCGGCGATCCGGGCGGCGTGCTCGATGTCCGCCGGGGTGAACAGCTCGCTGGCCAGGACCAGTTCGTCGATGTCGACGTCCGGTCGCCCGTCGGTGTACCGCGCCCAGATCGCCGCGCGGGCCGCCTTGTCGGGCGTACCGATCGGGATCAGGTAGTCGAAGCGTCCGGGGCGCAGGAACGCCGGGTCGAGGGAGCGGATGGAGTTGGTGGCGCAGACGAGCAGCCGCTCGTCGCGCTCCCGGAACCCCGGGATGAGCTTGAGGAGTTCGTTGGTGACGCCGTGCATGCCGCCGGGCTGCGCGGGCTCGGAGCGGACCGGGGCGATCTCCTCGACCTCGTCGATGAAGACGAGGACCCGTTCCAGCTCGGCGATCCGGGCGAACGCCGAGCGGAGCGCCGCCGCGAGGTTCCCCTCGTCGGCCAGGCGCGAGGGCAGGATCTCGACGAACGGCCAGCCCAGCCGGGAGGCGATCCCGCGTGCGAACGTCGTCTTGCCGGTGCCGGGCGGCCCGAAGAGGCAGACCGCGCGCGGCGGGCGCACACCGTGCCGGGTGGCCCGCTCCGGCTCGGCGAGCGGCAGCACCACCCGCCGTTCGATGAGGTCCTTCTCCCGCTCCATGCCGGCGACCTTCGCCCACAGGTCGCCCGGGAGCAGGCGCCCGCCGAGGTCGTCGAGGAGCCCGGCGGCCGGGCCGTGCAGCGGCTCGACCTTCTCGAAGTACGCGACCGCCGGCTGGCGCGTGTACCCGGCGTTGAGGAGGCCCTCGCCGAGGAGCTCCTCCTCCGGCAGGACGTACGCGATCCGCCCGACCCGGGCCGCCACGAGCCGCCGCTCCAGCTCCACCAGGAGCGCGCTGGCCAGGCCGCGGCCGCGCCAGGCGGAGGAGATGGCGACCCGCATGACCCAGGCCCGCTCGCCCGCGACGCAGGCGAGCGCCGCGCCGATCGGCACGCCCTGGTGGACGGCGACGACGGCCGGCTGGCGGGAGGTGAGGGCGCCGATGCACTCGGCGAGGGAGAACACGGACTCCTGCCCCAGCTCGGCCGTGGTGTCGATCAGATGGACGACGGCGGCGAGATCGCTCTCGCGGTAGTCGTGGATGTGCCAGTTCACCGGTGGTACCGCCCCTCGTTGTGCCGTTCCGGCGAGGCTAGGGGCGGCCGGGGAGCGCGGTCGTGCGCCGTCGTGCACAAGCCGGTACGGGCAAACGCTCCGTACCGGCTCTATGCGTCGGGAGTCAGTCGGGAGTCAGAACGTCACGTCCTTCTCTTGCTCATGAGCAGGCCACCGGCCGTGAGGGCGAACAGGCAGACGCACGCGCCGGTGATGACGTTGCTGAGGATCGGGCCCGTGTCCGGGTTCCGCGAGACCACCCACGGGGCGACGATCAGCCACGCGCCGAGGAGCAGTACGACGAAGTTCAGGTCCTGGGACCTTTCCGGCGCCATCGACATGCACAGGCCGAGGACCGCGAGGGCGATGCCGACGACCAGGTTGGTGATGGCGAGTTCCGGACGGGCGGCGGCGAAGTGAACCGTCCACGCCGAGATCGCGGCCCAGATTCCGGCGAGGACCACGAGTTCCTCGACCGCCGCCACACCCCGGGTCTGGAGCATGCGGGCGTAGCGGTCCCGCATTTCCGTCGCGTCCGGGTGGCCCGCGATATCACCGTGACGGTGAGAGACGTCGGCCATGCGACTCGCCTCCTTCTGGCGTCCTGCTCGTCTGACCGCGTGAGCGGCATCGTGCCGCGTTTTCATTGTGCTCTTACATGTCCTTTATGTGTAGAGAATTCCGATAGGGAATTTCACAGATCTCCCCGAAGAGGGAGTGCGCGGAACCGCCAGAAGAGGACCCCCGGAGCACCCCGGCGTAGCCTGGAAGAGGACTCGGGGGCCCGCAACGCCCCACCGTCGGAGGCGGACGATGAGCGGCATCGTACGGAGAAGTTTCGACTCAGCGGACGAGACCCGCCCCTTCGAGGACGGCAAGGGCAGGCTCGACCTGCTCACCACGGAGAACGGCGCGGTGGGCCGCGCCACCTTCGAGCCGGGCTGGCAGTGGTCCAAGCACGTCAAGCCGATCGCCGGCACGGACAGCTGCCAGGCCTCGCACGTCGGCTATGTCGTCAGCGGCCGGATGAAGGTCGTCATGGACGACGGCGAGGAGAGCGAGTTCGGGGCCGGCGACTTCATGCAGGTCACCCCCGGGCACGACGCCTGGGTCCTCGGGGACGATCCCTGCGTGGCGCTCGACTGGGTCGGTTTCGGCGACTACGCCCGCAAGGAATCCGGCTGAAAGACGCGCCCGGCAGAATGCGCGCATGACGACGAACGACCCACAGCACCCCGATGTCGCCGAGGCCGTCGCCGCGGAACTGCGGCTCCTGACGCCCGCCGTGCGCTCCTCGCGCGCCCTCGCCGGCGCGCTCCTCGACCCCGAGTTCACCGAGGTCGGCGCCTCCGGGCGGCGCTGGACGTACGCGGAGATGCTCGCCGAACTCCCCGAGATGGACGGCAACGTCGAGGAGGGCCCGCGGTTCGTGGCCACCGCCGTCACCGGCACGCTCCTCGCCCCGGGCCTCGTCCACGTCAC
The DNA here is from genome assembly GCF_053589515.1 of Streptomyces sp. NPDC003327. Taxonomy (NCBI): domain Bacteria; kingdom Bacillati; phylum Actinomycetota; class Actinomycetes; order Kitasatosporales; family Streptomycetaceae; genus Streptomyces; species Streptomyces sp. NPDC003327. Next base: position 99,812 of record NZ_JBSFSA010000013.1, read on the forward strand.
GTACGAGACGGACTTCGACGGCCGCAGGGCCCGCCGCAGTTCGCTCTGGCGCCGGGACCCGGCGGCGCCCGGCGACGGCCCGCTCCGCCTCTACTACCACCAGGGAACCCCCGTACCCCCGGCGGACGTTCAGCCGTAGGCGTCCGTACCCCGACGGGCGGTCAGCCGTAGGCGTCCGTCACGCAGTCGACGGCGCAGCGCCCCTGTTCGTACCGGCGGCGCAGCGCCGCCGCCGCGTGCCCCGGCGCGATCTCCTCGTGGCCGTACCGTTCCCGGACGAGCCTCTCCACCGCGGCCACCGTCACGATCGCGGGCTCGCCGTCCCCGGCGGCGCGCCGGGCCGACGCGATGACCTGGTCCGCCGCCCGGAGCAGATCACGCGCGTACGCGCGGTGCGCCGCCGACCGGGCCCGGGAGGCGGCGAACGGCCGCACGGCCCGCCCCTTCCAGACAACCCCGGCCACCATCAGGCCCGCGCCGACCAGCGCGACGGCCACCCCCACCGCGGCGTCGAGGGACCACCTCATCACCTGCCGCCCTCCCCCGCGTCCTCTCCCGCGTCCACCCGTCGGCCGAGCCGCGGCCGCGGCCCTTCCGGCCGGCCCGCGGCCGTCTCCCGGGGCAGCGTCCACGCGGGTGTCCAGACCCCGTCCGGCCCGGGAGCGCGGCTCTCTGCCGCGAGGTGCTCGCGAAGGGCGCGCAACGTGGGGTGCGGATTGTCGGCGTGCCACAACAGCGCATGCGGGTAGACGGGCGTCGGATCGACCACCGCGACGCGCCGCAGGTCGTGGTCGGCGGGCCAGACGAGACGGGTGGAGCCACCGACGAACGTGGCCAGCTCCGCCGAGTCGGCGACCGTGTCGAGCAGCGGTTCGACCCCGAAGTCGGGGCCCGTCGCCTCGATCGTGAGCCCGAACTCGGCCGCCAGATCGGCGTAGTACGCGGCCCACTCCGTCCCGCGCACGATCCCCGGCATCCAGATCCGCAGCCCGGCAAGCCGCCCGAGCGGCACGGACCGCGCGGCGGCCAGCGGGTGCGCCGGCCCCGTCAACAGCTGGAGCGGCTCGTCCAGGATCCGGACCGCCTCGATCTCCGGTGGCAGCGGGCGGTCCGGCATGGCGACCGCCCGGAAAGCGGCGTCGATCGCTCCCGACCGCAGGGCGGCGACCGCCGCGTCCACGTCGAACAGCGTCACGACGTCGAGTGCGGTCTCCGGGTGCGCGCGGTGGAAGTCCCGCAACAGCGCGGCGGGCGCCAGCCTCCGGCCGATGACGTCCACCCGCAACGCGCGGTGACCGGGCCGCACGGAAGCGAGGGCCCGCTCTTCCGCCGCGATCAGGGCGCGGGCGTGCGGCAGGAAGGCCTGACCGTCGATGGTGACCTCCGCCCCGCGCGGGGTGCGGGTCAACAGCCGGACGCCGAGCTCCTTCTCGAGCGCGGCGATGCGCTTGGACACGGCCTGCTGGGTGACCGCAAGATCATCGGCGGCCTGCCGGAACCGGCCGACGTCCACGACGGCGACGAACGTGCGCACGGCATCGAGATCCACGGGCGGCATCCTAGGAGGCTCGGGCCGTCGAGGAAAGGCCGCCTCGCGGGCCGTGGACAACCCGTGGTTGTCCGTCCACGGGTGGAGGTTGTTTGATCCGGGGCGCCCGGGGTCGCTTACATGTCCGTGGTCATCGAGCGGTTGTCGCCGGGGACGGACGGAAGGCGGGACGAGGATGCGCGGCCGGGCCCTCGGGCGGGACTTCGGACGGCTCTGGGCCGCGTACGGAGTGAGCGGCCTCGGCACCCGCCTCGCCTTCGACGCCTTCCCGCTGCTCGCCCTCACCACCCTGCACGCGGGCGCGGCGGAGGTCGCGGCGCTCGCCGCGGCGGGACCCGCTGCGGGCGCCGTCCTCGCCGTACCGCTCGGACCGCTTGTCGACCGCCACGACGAGCGCCGCGTGATGATCGCCGCCGACCTCCTGCGCTGCGCCGCGCTGCTCGGCGTCCCCCTCGCGTACGCCCTCGGCCTCCTCGGCCTCCTCCAGCTCCTGGTGGTGTCCGCCCTCGTCGCCGCGGCCGACATCGCCTTCGCCGCCGCCGCGGGAGCCTGCCTCAAAAAGCTCGTCCCCCGTGAGGACCTGGTCCGCGCCACCGCGCGCCTGGAGTCCACGGCGTGGACCACGACCGTGCTCGGCCCGCCCCTGGGCGGCGCCCTCACCGGCCTCCTCGGCCCGGTGACGACCGTCCTGGCCGACGCCGTGAGCTACGCGCTCTCGGCGCTCGGCCTCCGCACGGTGGGCGGGACTGGTGCGAGGCGTGCGGGAGTCGTGCGGCACCGGGGCCAGTGGAGGGGGAGGGCCGGGTCGGGAAAGGCCGTGCCTCCGGTGCGCGCGCGGCCGGAGCGGGGCCGCGTCCTTGACGGGTGGCGGGACATCACCGGCCACCCGGAGCTGCGCCCGCTCTTCCTCCACACGGTCCTGGTCAACGCCCTCGTCCTGGCGTCCGCGCCGCCGCTCGCCGTGCTCATGCTCGGCCCCCTCGGCTTCCCGCCCTGGCAGTACGGCCTCGCCTTCGCGGTCCCGTGCCTCGGCGGGCTCCTCGGCTCCCGGCTGGCCCCGCGGCTCGTGGCCCGCTTCGGCGGCCGGCGGGTCATGGCCGTCTCGGGGGCCCTCCGGGTCTGCTGGCCACTCGGTCTCGCCCTCGTCGGCCCGGGCGCCACCGGTCTCCTCCTCGTCATGGTGCTGGAGCTGGCCCTGATCACCTGCACCGGCGTGTTCAACCCGGTGTTCGCCGCCCACCGTTTGGAGCGGCTGCCGGCCGACCGGGTCGCCCGCGCCCTGACCGCCTGGTCCGTCGCCGGGAAGACGTGCGTCGCGGGCGTGATCGCCCTCTGGGGGCTGCTCGCGGACGCCGTCGGCCCGCGGCCCGCCATCGCCGCGGCCGGCGTCCTGCTCCTGGGGACGCCCCTCCTGCTCCTGGGGGGCGGGACCGGGGCCGGAGGAGGACGCGACCAAGGCCTGAGGCGGACAGAGGAAACCTGAGGAGGGTAGTTGACACGTGTCATCACGGGTGCGACGCTCCAGTCCGCCCCGCCCCGCCCCGCCCCGCCCCGCCCCGCCCCGCCCCGCCCCGCCTGACCGCGCCCGCCCCGGCCGCAGCCGACGCCCCCGCGCAGAAGGAGCAGCACCGCATGGTCAGCAGCACCCCCACCGTCACCACCACCCACGGGCCCGTCCGCGGCCTGCGCCGCGCCGACGGCTGCCTCCGCTTCCTCGGCGTCCCCTACGCGCGGCCGCCCGTCGGCGACCTGCGGTTCGCCGCCCCCGTCCCGCCCGAGCCCTGGACCGAGCCCCTCGACGCCACCGCCTACGGCCCGACCGCCCAGCGCCGGTCCTTCGCCGAGGTCACCCTCGTCCCCGAGCCCTCGATCCCGGGCGCCGGGATCCTCAACCTCAACGTCTTCACCCCCGACACCGCCCCCGCCACCGCACTGCCGGTCCTCGTCTGGATCCACGGCGGCGGATACGTCGCGGGCTCGGCCGCCAGCCCCTGGTACGACGGCGCCGCCTTCGCCCGCGACGGCGTCGTCCTCGTCTCCCTCGGCTACCGCCTCGGCATCGAGGGCTTCCTGCACCTGGAGGACGCGCCCGACAACCGCGGCGTACGGGACTGGATCGCCGCCCTCGCCTGGGTCCGCGACAACATCGCCCGCTTCGGCGGCGACCCGGCCAAGGTCACGATCGCGGGACAGTCCGCGGGGGGCGGCGCCGTCCAGACCCTCCTCGCCGTCCCGTCCGCACGCGGACTCTTCCGGGGCGCCATCTCCGTCTCCGGGGCCCTTCCGCACTCCGACGGACCCGAGGCCGCCCGCGCCACCGCCCGTCTCCTCACCGAGCGGACCGGCGTCCCGGCCACCGCCGCCGCCCTGCGCGACCTCCCCGACGACGAGCTGCTCGCCCTCCAGGACCGGCTCGCCGCACCGGGGCCCGGCAGCGAGGGGTCGGCGCCGACCCTGGTCCTCGCGCCCTTCGCGGACGGCGACCTCGTCCCCGTACCCGTCCGCGACGCGCTCACCCAGGGCGGCGCGGGCGACGACGTGCCGCTGCTGCTCGGCTTCACGGAGCACGAGTTCACCCTGCTCCCGGCGCCCGAACCGCAGGCGCCGCCACTGGCCGCGCTCCTCACCGGCCTGGGCCTCGACCCGGCCAGGGCCGGCGCGTTCCCGGAGGCGTACGCGGACCTCGGCGAGGACCGGCTCTTCGGCCAGGCGCTGACCGACGCGACCTTCCGCGCCCCGAACCTCGCCCTGGCCGACGCCCGCGCCGCGCGGCAGCGGCCCACCTGGCTCTACGAGTTCCGCTGGCGCTCCCCGGGCCCCGGGCTGGCCTTCCACTGCCTGGACCTGCCCTTCGCCTTCGACCTCCTCGACGCCGAGGGCGTACGGGAGGCCGCTGGCCCCCACCCGCCGCCCGCGCTCGCCGAAGCCCTCCACCGCTCCTGGGTGGCCTTCGTGACGCACCAGGACCCCGGCGGCGACTGGCCGCGGTACACGACCGAGGCCCGGGCCACCCGGATCTGGGACGCGGAACCCCGCGTCGAGCACGACGCGACGGCCCGGGTCCGCGCCCTCTGGCTCGACTGAGCGCCCACCCGGAGCGCTGCGGTCAGCCCTCGAAACCGACCGAACCGTCCGGCAGGACCGCCTCCACCCGCGCGCCGTGCTCCACCGTGCGGCTCACCGTGCAGAACTTCTCGTGCGTCAGCCGCACCCCACGGGCGAACACCTCGGCGGCGCGCGGGTTGCTGTCCGGCAGCTCGAACTCGTAGCTGACCCGGATCCTGCCCACCCGGCCGTCGTCCTCCGGACCGGAGACGGACTCCACCACGATCCGCAGGTCGTCGTGGTCCACGGCGCGCGCGGTCCGGTCGATGACCAGCCCGCCGCAGCCGCCCATCGCCGCGAGCAGCAGCTCCACCGGCGTGAACGACGGCTGCGCGTCCGCGTCGTCCGCGGCGGCCATCCGGACCTCCGCGCCCCGGTCGTTGCGGGCGGTCCAGGTGCGGTACCCGGTGCGGACGGTCTCGATCCGGTAGTCGGCCATGGGGTGGTGCTCCTTCGCTGTCGGTTCGCTGTCGTACGGTACGGTCGCGCCGCCCACGCAACCCCACCGCCCCCGCCGGGCCAAGCGGACGCGCCCGGGTGTCACGCCGTTCGCGCTCCGGCGCGGCGGTCGGAGCGCGCGCTGGCGTGGGCGCGGGCGCGCACGACCGTGCCCCACGCCTCGGCGACCGCGCCCCACACCTCCCGCAGCGCCGGTTCCACCGCCCGTACCGACGCCACGGCGGCCGCCGGATCGAGGCGCGCCGCCCGCACGTGCGCGGCGTCCGCCGCCGCCCAGACCGAGAGTGCGCGGGCGTCCACCTCCGGGTGGAACTGGAGCGCCCACGCCGCCGGTCCGATCCGGAAGGCCTGGTGCGGGCAGTCGTCACCGGCCAGCAGGGGCACCGCGCCCGCCGGCAGCCGGACCATCTCGTCCCAGTGCCACTGCGCCGCCGGGGCACCCTCGGGCACCCCGCCGAGCACCGGATCGTCGTCGGCCGCCGCGAGTCTCCGCAGGGGTACGGCGCCGAGCTCGGGCCCGCGGGGCCTCGGCAGCACCGCGCCGCCGAGGCTCTGGGCCATGATCTGGCCGCCCAGGCAGATGCCCAGCAGCGGCACCTCACCGGCCACGGCCTCGCGCACCAGCGCCCGGACCCGCGGCAGCCACGGCGCGGCCACGTCGTCCTGACAATGGGCGGACCCGCCGAGGACGAGGAACCCGGCATGGGCCCGCAGGTCCTCGGGCAGCGGCTCGCCCCGCCAGGCCCGGCGCAGGTCGAGCCGGAGCCCGGCCCGCTCCAGGCGCTCCCCGACGAGCCCGGGGCCCGCGCCCTCCTCGTGCTGCACCACGACCACGGCCGGCGCCGCCGCCCCCGGATCCCGCACCGTCCGCCCGTCCGTCGTCGTCACCGTCACCCGCCCCCTCCGCTTCGCGCGCCCCCCGGCGTCCCGGGCGTCACGGTCCCGAGCATCTCCGAAGACCCAGCCGCACGGAACCCCCGCACGGACCCCCCCACGGAACCCCCGCACGGACCCCCCCCCACGGAACCCCCGCACGGAACCCCGGTGCGCATGCGGCGGGTCTGAGTAGGGCGCGCGCCGATCTGAGTACGTCGACCGATACGGCGGCCGGGCCGCACCCGGTGGACTGGATCCATGAACGCCGACTTCCCGCGCCCCCGGCCCCTCCGGAACGTCACGGCCACCGGCACGGCCCTCGCCGTCGCCCTCGGCCCGCTGGTCGTCGGCGCGCTGCTCGCCCGGTCCGTGGGCGGGGACCCGATGGTCTCCGTCAACGCCCTGATCGCGGGCGGCGGCCAGCGCGCCAGGATCTCCCGCGCGCAGCTGCGCGGCTGCGGCGGCCGGGCCGTCACCCGGGCCCGCCGCGCCACCGCGAACGGACGCGTGCGGGCCGTTCAGTCGACCGGCCTGCGGGCCATCAGGAAGCCCTGGGGCGTCGCCTCCTCCGGCCCCGCCGCCCGCACGAGGCGGGCCGACTCGACGAGCCCGGCCGCCGTCAGGTACCCGGCGACGCGGTCGGGGGACCGGCGGTAGACGTCCAGGTCCACCTCGTGCCCGTACGCCCGCTCCAGCCGCACCCGCTCGTCGCCCACCTTGAAGGCGACGAGCACCACCCCGCCCGGCGCGAGCGCCCGGTGGAACTCGACGCAGGCGGCGGCGAGTTCCGGCTCCCCCATGTGGACGGTCGAGTACCAGGACAAGGCGCCTCCGAGGGAGCCGTCCGGCAGGTCGAGCGCGGTCATGGAGCCGACCTCGAACCGCAGCCCCGGGTGGCTCCGCCGGGCCACCGCCACCATCCCCGGGGACAGGTCCACCCCGAAGACCTCGGCCCCGAGTCCCCGGAGGTGCGCGGCGACCCGTCCCGTACCGCAGCCGAGGTCCCCGACGAGCCGGGGGCCACCCGCCGCGTTCACCTGCTCCACGAACGCGCCGAGCACCGCACGGTCCAGCGGTACGTCCGCCAACTGGTCGGCGAGCAGCCGCTCGTAGGCGTCGGCGACGGTGTCGTACGAGCGCCGCGTGGCCGCCCGCCGCGCCTCGGCGGCCCCGGTGCCGTGCGGCCCGGTCACGTCCGGACCGTCCTCGGTCGCGTGGGTGTCGGTCGTCATGCCCGCACTCTACGGGCGCCCCGGGGCGCCCGACTGGCGTGAACCCTCCCTCGCACGCCCCCCGATGAGCGATGATCGGCGCGCACCCGAGGCGGCCCGGTGCCACCGGGCCGGGTGCACGGCGAAAGGCGGGGCGCATGGCGAGGCGGCATTCCGGGGGGTCCTCCGAGGACGGAACGGCGGGCGGCCGCCCCCAGGGCAGCCCCCAACGCAGCCCCCACGACGGGGACGGCTCCGGCTCCGGTGCCCGGCCCGGCCTCGGGCGGCGGCGGTTCCTCGGCTACGTGCTCGCCGCGCCCACCCTCACGGTCGCCGCACAGCTCGGCGTCGAGGCGCTCGCCCCGCGCCGCGCCGAGGCCGCCGTCGCGGGACTCGTCCCCTCCCTGCCCGGCCCGGCCGAACTCCTCGACCTGAACGAACTGCTGACGCTCGCGGCCCTGCCCACGAGCAACCTGATCACCCTCCGTGTCGACGGCGACGGCACGGCCCACTTCGCCCTGCCGCGCGCCGAGGTCGGCCAGGGCGTCACCACCTCAAGCGCCATGATCATCGCGGAGGAGCTCGACCTGCCCCCGGAGAAGGTGCGGGTCACCCTCGCCGACGCCCGGCCCGAGCTGCTCTTCAACCAGCTGACCGGCGGCTCCAACACCACCTGCTCCACCTACACGCCCCTCCGGGTCGCCGCCGCGATCGCCCGCGGCAGGCTCCTGAAGGCCGCGTCCCTCGTCCTCGGGGAGAGCGTCACCACCCTCACGACGAAGGCCGGCGCGGTGCTCTCCCCGGCCGGGGCGCTGCTCGGCTACGGCGAACTCGCCGAGCGGGCCGCCGCCCTCACCGACACGGCGGTCGAGGTCACGCTCAAGGACCCCGGCCGCTTCCGGGTCATCGGCACCGGCCGGCGCCGCCTCGACGCGCTCGACGCCGTCACCGGGCGCAAGAAGTTCGCCATGGACCTCCAGGTCACGGACGCGCTGCCCACCATGGTCTGCCGGCCGCCCACCATCAACGGCACGGTCCGCTCGGTCGCCAACCTCGACGCGGTACGGGCCATGCCCGGCGTCACCGACGTCGTCACCGTCTCCACGGGCGTCGCCGTCCGCGCCCGCACCTTCGGCCAGTGCATCGACGCCGTCCGCGCCCTCCGGGTCTCCTGGGGCCCCGGCACCGCCGAGGGCGCCTCAGACGCCACCGTCCTGGAGAAGCTCCGCCGGGCCGAACTCCCGCTCGTCGTCCCGCCGCTGCCGCTCCTCACCAAGGCCGTGGACGCCCGCTTCACCTTCCACTTCGCGAGCAACGCCGCCCTGGAGACGAACTGCGCGATCGCCGACGTACGGGAGGACTCCGCGGAGATCTGGGCCTCGCTCAAGGCCCCGCTCGTCCTCCAGGAGAAGCTCGCCCTCACCCTGGGGCTGCCCGTCTCCGCCGTCCGGGTCCACGTCACCGAGGGCGGCGGCTCCTTCGGCCGGAAGCTGTTCGCCGACGCCGCCCACGAGGCCGCCGAGATCTCCCGGGCCCTCGGCAAGCCCGTGAAGCTGATGTGGCACCGCACGGACGACTTCCGCCAGGGCCGTACGCACCCGATGTCCCTCTCCCGGGTCCGGGCCACGTACGCGCTCGGCGAGGTCCTCACGTACGAACAGCGGCACACCTCGATCGCCACCGACTTCGGCCACGGCGTCGGCGAGGTCCTCACGGCGGAGGCGGCCCGGCTGCCCGTCGCCGACCTCACCTTCTCCGAGACGATGTTCCAGCTCACCCAGATCAGCCCCTACCACCTCGGCGTCACCACCCAGCTGCTCGCCGAGACCGACAAGGGCTTCAACACCGGCTCCATGCGCAACATCTACTCGCCCAACGTGCGGTGCGCCCAGGAGCTGGTGATGGACGAGCTGGCCCGCCGCACGGGCCAGGACGGGTACGCGATGCGCCGCCGGCTCGTGAAGGACCCCCGGGCCCGCGCCGTCCTCGACAAGGTCGCCGAGGTGGGGGAGTGGGGCCGCACCATGGCCCCCGGCACGGGCCAGGGCATCGCCGTTCACACCGAGTACCACTCGGCCGTCGCCGTCCTCGCCGAGATCGACTGCCGCCCGGAGACGACCGGGCGCACGATCCGCGCCGCGTACACGGGGCCGCGCGTGACCAAGGTGGTCTGCGCCGTCGACGTCGGACTCGCCGTCAACCCGCGCGGCCTGGAGGCCCAGATGATGGGCGGGATCGCCGACGGCATCGCGATCACCCTCACCTCCGGCCTGCACCTGCGCGACGGGTGCTTCCTGGAGGGCAGCTGGGACCAGTACTTCTACACCCGGCAGTGGAACACCCCGCCCGAGCTGGAGATCATCGTCATGCCGCCGACCGGCGACGCACCGGGCGGCGCGGGGGAGCTGGCGGTCGCCGGGGCCATGGCCGCCGTCGCCTGCGCCTACGGGCGGGCCACCGGCACCATGCCGACCGTCTTCCCGGTCAACCACCACGAGCCGCTCGCCTTCACCCCCCTGCCCACCGTCCCGCCCGTCCCCGCCTCGCCGACCGACGGCCGCGACCGCGCCCTGTAGAGACCTGGAGCCACCGTGCCGCAGCACACCTTCATCCTGAACGGCAAGGCCGTCACCGCCGACGTCGAGGGCGACGTCCGGCTCCTCTGGGTCCTCCGGGACGTCCTCGGGGTCACGGGCCCCAAGTACGGCTGCGGGGTCGGCGTCTGCCAGGCCTGCACGAGCCACCTCAACGGCCGGGCCTTCAACCCCTGCGCCGTCCCCGTCGAGGACCTGGGGCCGACGGACGAGGTCACCACCATCGAGGGCCTGCCGGACACCGTCGGCGAGGACCTCCACCCCATGCAGGAGGCATGGCTCGACCTCGACGTCGCCCAGTGCGGGTTCTGCCAGCCGGGGCAGATCATGGCGGCCGTGGCCGCCGTCCGCCGCGCCCGGGAGGCGGGCCGCGAGATCGGGGAGGCGGACCTCGACGAGATCCGCAACATCTGCCGGTGCGGCACCTACCACCGCATCCGGCAGGCCGTCCTGGAGGGCGCCCGTCGGATGCCCTGACCACACCCCCGGCCGTTGCCCCGGTCGTCGCCTCGACCGGAATTCCGTACCTCGGCCGATAGTTCGTGGCGCGAATGTATTGTGGTGCCATGGCGAAGGACGAGGGCGGGAAAATGGGCGTGGTCACCGCGTTGGTGCGGTCCACCTTTCTCGTGAACGCGGTGTACGCGGACGCCGGACGCGTGTACGGGCTGACCCCGCAGCAGGGGCAGCTCCTGTGCGTGCTGATGCCGGGTCCGACGGGGATGGGCGAGCTCGGTGCGAAGCTCGGCCTCGCCAAGTCGAGCCTGACGGGGCTCGTCGACCGGACCTCGCGGCTCGGCCTCGTCCGCCGCGAGCCCGACCCGGTCGACCGGCGGGCGGTGCGGGTCGCCCTCACCGAGGAGGGCGCCCGGACCGCCGAGGCCTTCTACACGGAGACCTGCCGGCGGATCGACGAGCTGCCCGCGGGCCTGAACGCCGCCGAGCGGGAGGCCCTGGCGGAGCTGCTGGGCCGGGTCGTGTCGGACAACGAGGTCCCGGTCGTCTTCGTCGACCCGGCCTGACCGACGACACCCGGCCTGACCGACTCCACCCACCACTCGCTACGCCCCCGCGGGGACCCCGGTGCCGAACAGGTCGACGAACCGGCCCGTGAACAGGTCGTTGCCCTTGTACTGCGCGACCGTCTCGGCCTCCAGGACCAGCGGGCCCTCCGGCGACGGGAGCTGTCCCACGCCGCCCAGCGGGCCGAGCGGCAGCAGCACCGAGGGGATCGGCGAGGGCCGGTAGACCGCGGTCGGCTCCTCGCCGCGCAGCGCGGCGAGGACGTTCGCGGCCACCACCTCCGCGTGCCGCATCGCGTACCCGGCCATCTTCGCCTCGGCGAGGGCGGTGATGTCGCCGACCGCCCACACCCGCTCCTGGCCCTCCACGCGGAGGAGTTCGTCGACCCGCACCTGCCCGTGGGGCGTCAGCGCGGCGGCGAGGCCGGTGCCGAGGAAGCCGCCGTCGACGCGGACGCCGTGCGCGCGGAACCAGATGTCGGCCTCGACCGAGCCGCCGTCCGATGTGGCCACGGTGAAGGCCCCGGCGCGGCCGGGCCCGGTCGGCGGCTCCTCGGCGAGCGTGGTGCCGAGGCGGACCTCCACGCCCAGGGCGTCGAGCTGGCGGACGAGGTCCGCGCGCAGCCCCGCGTCGAATCCGGGCATCAGCTCGGTCGCCGGATCGACCACTGTGATCCGCTTCCGCGGCCACACGGCCCTGATCTCTCCGGCGAGTTCGAGGCCGACCGGCCCCGCGCCCGTGATCAGGACCCGCTCCGCCGCGGCCAGTTCGTCGTGGGTGGCCCGCAGCAGGCCGAGCGCCTCCGCCGCGGAGTCGGTGTCGAACTTCGCGGGGTACGGGTAGGCCGAGCCGGTGGCGAGGACGATGTGCCCGGCCTCGACGCGGTCGCCCGACGCCAGGGTGACCCCGCGGGCGTCGACGGAGGCGGCCCGCTCGCGCACGACCCGGCCCCGGGTCAGGAGCCGGCCGTACGGGAAGAAGATGTTCTCCGCCCAGTCGGGCCGCACGAGCGCCCGGAGCGATCCCGCCGCGTGCACGAAGGCGTCCTTCGGCTCGACGAGGACGACGTCGGCCTCCGCGTCGAGCGCCTTGGCGACGGAGGCCCCGCCGTAACCTCCGCCGATGACCGCGACCACTGTGTTCATGGCTGTTCCCCCTCGAATGGGCAGCACGTCTAGTTCGTGCTACGAACCATAGTAGTTCGTTCTGCGAACTGTAAAGCCGTCCGGCAGGTTTCCTCGGCGGGAAGGGGCGGCGCACACGACGAAGGCCCCCACCGCTCGGGAGCGGTGAGGGCCTTCTGTCCGGACGGGGTCAGGCGCCGGGCGGCACCCGCGAGGGCCGTCCCGCGCCACGGGTCAGCATGTAGCCGCCGATGCCCGCGAGGGCGCCGAGCACACCGCCCGCCACGGTCCACACCCAGCGGTCGGACCACCAGCCGGAGGACCAGCCGTCCTCCGGCGCCGCCGCCTCCACGGCGGACCGGCGGCCCGCGTCGGCGTCGGCCTCCGCCTCGTCGGCGGTGGTCGCCCCCGGTACCAGCGGCGCCGCGAGCGCCCCGTCGGTGGCGTACGCGCCGCCCTCGTCGTGGACGTCGACGCCGACCCGCGCCGAGAACGGCTGGCCGAGGTCCTCGTCCGGCAGCCCCGTCACCGTGAGGCGGACGTAGTAGCTGCCCGGCAGCGGGTCGTTCGACCAGGCGTCCGCCCCGGCGCGCACCGGCCGCAGCGCACAGGCCAGTTCGACCCCGGTCGCCTCCTTGCCCGCCGTCCGCGCCTGCATGCCGTACATGCACGGCTGGCGCCGCCGCAGCCCGTCGTACACGTCGATCCGCCAGGTCGCGGCCCCGTGCCGCAGGGCCGTGTCGGGCAGCGTCACCGAGGCGCGCACCGTCGGCCGGTGTCCGGTGTCGGCGGGGAACACCCAGTACAGGTAGTCGCCCGCGGCGGCCTGCGCCGTGGCCTGCTGCCCCGGGCGGAAGGCGGCGGCGGTACGGAAGGTGGTGCCGGCCTCCGTCGGGCCCGCCTCCTCCGCCGTCCCGCCGGCGGTCCGCGGGTCCGTCGAGGCGGAGGGGGAGTCGGCGAGCGCGGCCGGGGTGACCGGGCCGAACAGCGCGGTGCCCGCGAGCGCGGCCGCCGCCGTGAGCATCCGTACGGTACGCATCAGTGGGTCCTCCAGACGGCGACGCGCCAGCGGGACAGCCAGCCCCAGATCAGGCCGGCCAGGAAGCCGGCGAGCACCAGCGTGCCGAGGAGCCACCAGCCGCGGCCGAGCCCGAAGGAGGCGGCGTCGGATGCGGAGGCCGGGCCGTCGACGACGTCCACGGACAGCTCGATCGGCATGCCCGGCGTCGTCTTCACGGTCGGGGGAGCCGAGAAGGAGTTGCTGACCTGGAGGCACACGGTCTCGGCGGCCGGCTTGGCGTCACCGGGTCCGTCGTCGTCCCGCTCGGGCACCGGATACCGCAGACCGGTCGAGATGACGTCCGTCCGGCCGTCACCGGCCTCCGCACCCCGCACGACCTCCCGGCCGCTGGGCCGCACGGCCCGCAGCAGGACGCCGTAGTCGTTGTGCACGGCGCGGTCGGCCGCGACGCTCACCGAGGCGCGCAGCTCCTGGCCGGGCATCAGCTCCACCCGGTACCAGCGGTGCTGGCCGAAGGACTCGCGGTCGGTGTAGAGACCCGGCTCCAGGACGGGAGCCCCGGCGCACCGCCCGGCGCCCCGGGTCGCGACCGGGGTGACCACCGGATCGGCGGCCCGGTCGACCAACTGCCGTACGCGGCGGGAGAGGTCCTCGGTGCGGTGGACCGAGGTGTACGTGCCGCCCGTCGCCTCGGCGATGCAGGTGAGCTGCTGCCGGGTCTTCGCGTCCGGCACGAGCCCCAGGGTGTCGATGACGAGGTGGATGCCCTTCGCCGCGATCTCGCGGGCCACCTGGCACGGGTCGAGCGGGGCGCAGGTGTCCTCGCCGTCCGTGATGAGCACGATCCTGCGGGTGGCGTCGCCGCCCTCCAGGTCCTTGGCGGCGCCGAGCAGCGCCGGGCCGATCGGCGTCCAGCCGGTCGGCGCCAGCGTGGCCACCGCCGTCTTGGCCTCGGTCCGGTCGAGCGGTCCGACCGGGTAGAGCTGCCGGGTGTCCTCGCAGCCGCGCTTGCGGTCCGGGCCCGGGTAGTCGGCGCCCAGCGTCCGGATGCCGAGCCGGACCTCCTCGGGCACCGCGTCGAGGACCTCGTTGAAGGCCTGCTTGGCGGCGGCCATCCGGGACTGGCCGTCGATGTCCTTGGCCCGCATGGAGCCGCTGACGTCGAGGACCAGTTCGACCTTGGGGGATTCCTTCGCCACCGGCTCGTCGGCGGCCGCGCCCGTCGGCAGGAGCGCGGCGCCCAGGGCGGCGAGCAGCGCGCAGGCCCCGGTCGCCAGCCGTTTTCTCGTGATCATCGCCGGATCGTATTGATGATCGTCCGACAATCCAAAACGGCGGTGAGACGGGGAGCCCGCGCGCGCCCGGCGGGGGCTCTACCAGATCGCCTCGACCCACTCCGGGTGGTCGATGAACGGGTTCCGGTTGCCCTGATAGGTGGAGTGGATGACGTTGTTGCGGCGCTCCTCGAAGGCGCTCGGCGGGTCCTGCTCGTTCCACTGCTTCAGGACGGCGAGGCGGCCGTGGAAGGGCACGCTGCCGTTGGCGGTCGACTCGTTGGGCTCCAGGTCCGCCCAGGCGTCGTCACCCTCGTAACGGACGGCCATGTAGAGGATCATCCGGGCCACGTCGCCCTTGTCGGCGTCGCGCGGCTCGAAGGAGTTGCTGTCCGTGTAGCTGCCGGAGGCGCCGCTGACCGCGCTGCCGCCGAAGTCCCAGTCCTTGTTGCCGCGGATGCTGTTGACCTGGACGTCACAGGCGCGCAGGTGGTGCAGGTCCGTGCCGGGGCCCGCGGAGGTGCCGAAGCTGCCGTGCGACTGGGCCCAGACGTGCTCCCGGTTCCAGTCGCCGAGGTCACCGCCGTTGAGGGACTTGCTGCGCGAGACACCGCTGTACAGCAGGATCACGTTGTTGGTGTTGTTCGGGTCCTGGTCGGTGTTCTTGAGCGCGGTCCAGACCGCGTCGTACGAGATCTTCGACTGGCTGCTGATGATGGTGTGCAGCGAGGACTTGAGGCTCGCACCGGTCTTGCCGATCGCGTTCTTGTAGTACGTGGAGTCGTAGGCGGTGGTCGTCGCGCTCGCGGGAGTCGCGGTGACCGAAGTGAGCGTGAGCGTGGCGAGAGCGGCGGATATCGTCGCAGCCCAGGCCTTCCATCCACCAGTGCGCACAACGGACATGGGGGGCCCTTTCCCGGGGACGTACGCGGCGGGCCGCCGCCGTGCGGCTCGACGGGCGGCGACTCTACGCGTGTTGACTTCGTGTCATCCGGGAGGGTGACATGGACATGGGTACTGCCGTGTAACGGGGAGAAGGCACTTCCGTGACGTTCTCGCATACGCCGCGACGGCCGGCGCGCGGGACCGCGGGCAGCGGTCCCGCGCGCCGGTGATCAGGGGGTGTAGGGCGCGTCGCTGTGGCTGAGCTCGACCATCGCGGGCTCCACCACCCGGTGGACCGCGGTGCGCCGGATCGTCACGACGGCCGTCGGGTCCGTGTCGTGGCGCGTCAGGTAGACGACGGTCGCACGGCGCGCGGGCGCCGCGGCGACGGTCACCGACTCCACGGGCGTACGGTCGCCCAGCGCGGCCGCCGCGGCGGGCACCGGCGTCCCGCCGTCGTTCCGCCACGTCACGAGGCCGTAGAACCGGCCGGTGCCCTCCGTGGTCACCTTCACCGCCGCCACGGCGTCCGGCGAGGCGTCTCCGGTCAGGTCCCCGATCGCGCACTGCGGCTGAAGCTCGATCAGCAGCCCGTCGCCCTCCCAGCGTCCGTCGCTCAGCCGGATCGTCCCCTCGGGCGCGTCCGGCAGCCGGAGACCGGCGTTCTGCAGCTCGGCGTTCCGCAGCTGCTCACAGGTGAGCGCGCGGGAGGGGCCCCGGTCGCGCGGCTTCCCCGAGGAGGACGGCGATCCCGAGGGCGTGGCCGATTCCTTGCCCCCGCCCCCGGCCTGCCCGGGCGCCCGCGACGAGGCACCCGGCTTCGACGGCTTCGCCTCCGACCCGTCCCGGCCCTTCCCGTCGCCCTGGCAGCCGACCACCGAAACCGCCACGGTCACCGCGGCGACGACCCCCGCCGCCCGTCTGCGCCAGTTGCCCGATGTGCTCATCACGGCCCCCCCGAATGCTCCGCCCGCTCCCGCGGGCCTGTCTACGTCCGACACGGCCGAGGACGCCCGCGCCCCCCACCGCGGTTGCGGCCGAAAACCATGCCGTCCCCCCCCCGGGGGGCGGAGGCGGGGGTGCGGACCGTCCGCGAGCGGCTCAGCCGCCCCGGACGTCCACCGGCATCCCCTTGGGCTCCTTGATCCGCTTCATGATGATCTGCGAGTTCACCTCGGTGACCCCGGCGAGCGTGGTCAGCCGCTCGATCCACAGCCGTTCGTACGCGGCGAGGTCGGCCACCGCGATCCGCAGCAGGCACCCCGGGCTCCCGAAGAGCCGGTACGCCTCGATGACGTCCGGGACGTCCTGGAGGGCCGCCTCGAAGGCCTCGACCGTCTCCCGGTCGCGCCGCACCTCGACCGAGACCAGCACCTCGAAGCCCCGCCCCACCGCCTCCGGGTCGATGATCGCCCGGTACCCCTGGATCACCCCGTCCTGTTCCAGCTGGCGCACCCGGCGCAGGCAGGGGGAGGGGCTGAGGCCGACCCGCTGGGCCAGCTCCTGGTTGCTCAGCCGGCCGTCGTTCTGGAGCTCGCGCAAGATATGGAGATCGATTCGGTCCATGGCGCAATCTTCTACCACGATGAAACATTCCCGCAGCGCAATTGGCAATCGTCTTGCGCGCCTCCTGTCCTATCGTTGCGAGCATCAGCAGGGTGTACGGCACAGTGAGGGACAGAGGCATGAAGCGGACGAACGACGGAGCCCCGCGGCGGATCGTCGTCATCAGCACCGGCGGTACGATCGCCAGCCGCTGGCAGGGCACGGGCTACGCGGCCGACGCCTCAGGAGACGACGTCCTCGCCACCGCGCCCCTCCCCGAGGGCGTCACCGTCGAGGTCGTCGACCTCTTCAACGTCAACAGCTCGCTGATGACGACCGCCCACCAGCTGGCCCTGCTCCGCACCGTCCGGGACACCTTCGCCGACCCCGGCGTCGACGGCATCGTCGTCACCCACGGCACCGACACCCTGGAGGAGACGGCCTTCCTCCTGGACCTCCACCACGCCGACGCCCGCCCGGTCGTCCTGACCGGCGCCCAGCGGCCCTTCGGCACCGGTGACGGCGACGGCCCCGGCAACCTCTACGACGCCCTCCAGGTCGCCGCGTCCGTCCGCGACCTCGGTGTCCTCGTCGTCTTCGACGGCCGCGTCCACGCGGCCCGCGGCACCGTCAAGACCCAGACCCTCGCCGCCGACGCCTTCTCCGACCCCTCCTCCGAGCGCCTCGGCCGGGTCGGCTTCTCCCGCGTGGACATCGAGCGGCAGCCCGAGCGCCCGACGCCCCTGCCGGTCCCCGCCGCGGCCGCCGACGCCACCCCCGGGACCGCCCCCGGGACCGCGCTGCCCCGCGTCGACGTCATCACCCACCACGCCGACGGCGACCCGGTGCTCTTCCGCGCCGCCCGCGCCGCGGGAGCGCGCGGCATCGTCCTGGTCGCCACCGGCGCCGGCAACGCCACCCCCGAGATGGCCGAGGCCGTCGCGGAGGCCGTCGCCGACGGGGTCCTCGTCGCCGTGACCACCCGCGTCCCGGCCGGGCCGCTCGCCGAGATCTACACCGGCGGCGGAGCGGTCGACCTCGTCGCCGCCGGCGCCCTGCTCACCGGGACGCTCCGGGCGAGCCAGGCCCGCATCGCGGTCCTCTCCGCGCTCCTCGCCGACGACGAGGCCGTCGCGGGCTCCGGCGCGGGCGCCGACCCCGCCCACCGCACCGCCCTGCTGCGCCGCCTCCTCGACGGCCCCGTCCGCGCCGAACCGGCCCTCGCCACCGGCGGCTCCCGCTCGGCCTCGGCCGTCGCGACCCGCGCCTGACCCGCGGGGCCGCGGCCCCCGCCCCCCCCCACGGCGCACCCCTGCCCCCGGCTCGCGGGCGACGTCCCACGCCCGCCCGCGAGCCGGCCACCACCCGTGCTCTTCCTCCCCGCGCGCGCCCGGCGAGCGGCGCCCCGCCCTGCCCGCGCCCGGCCGCTCCCGGCGGCTCGGAGGACCCGCCGCTTGCCGCGGCGGCGGCGCCGACGCGCGCGCCCACCCCCCCGTACACCCACCCCTCCCCGTACGAGCGCGTCCCCGCCCCCGGCCGCACCCCCACCTTCCTCCCCGACGCCAGCACCCTCAAGGAGACGGCACCCATGACCTCCGTACCGACCCCGCGCGACCCCTCCGTGCGGCGCGAGCACGACCTCCTCGGCGACCGGGACGTACCCGCCGACGCGTACTGGGGCATCCACACCCTCCGCGCCACGGAGAACTTCGCCATCACCGGCACGCCCATCTCCGCCTACCCGCTCCTCATCGACGCGCTCGCCGCCGTCAAGGAGGCCGCCGCCCGCGCCAACGAGGAGCTCGGTCTGCTCCCCGCCGACAAGGCCGACGCCATCGCCGGTGCCTGCCGGGAGATCCGCTCCGGCCGCCTCCACGACCAGTTCGTCGTCGACGTCGTCCAGGGCGGCGCCGGCACCTCGACCAACATGAACGCCAACGAGGTCGTCGCCAACCGCGCCCTCGAACTCCTCGGCCACGCCAAGGGCGACTACGCCCGCCTCCACCCCAACGAGGACGTGAACCTCGGCCAGTCCACCAACGACGTCTACCCGACCGCCATCCGCGTCGCCGCGATCGGCGCCGCCCGCGCGCTGCTCCGGGCGATGGCCGTGCTCCAGGACGCCTTCGCCGCCAAGGCCCTCGAGTTCCGCGACGTCGTCAAGATGGGCCGCACCCAGCTCCAGGACGCGGTGCCCATGACGCTGGGCCAGGAGTTCTCCACGTACGCCGTGATGCTGGAGGAGGACCGGGGCCGGCTCGCCGAGGCGATCGAGCTGATCCACGAGATCAACCTCGGCGCCACCGCCATCGGCACCGGCCTCAACGCCGCGCCCGGCTACGCCGAGACCGCCCGCCGCCGCCTCGCGGAGCTGACCGGCCTGCCGCTCGTCACCTCCGCCAACCTCATCGAGGCGACCCAGGACTGCGGCGCCTTCGTCCAGCTCTCCGGCGTCCTCAAGCGCATCGCGGTCAAGCTGTCGAAGACCTGCAACGACCTGCGGCTGCTCTCCTCCGGCCCGCGGGCCGGCCTGGGCGAGATCAACCTGCCGCCCGTGCAGGCCGGTTCGAGCATCATGCCCGGCAAGGTCAACCCGGTGATCCCCGAGGTCGTCAACCAGGTCGCCTTCGAGGTCATCGGCAACGACATCACCATCACCATGGCGGCCGAGGGCGGCCAGCTCCAGCTCAACGCCTTCGAACCCGTCATCTTCCACGCCCTCTCCAAGAGCCTCCTGTCGCTGCGGGCCGCCTGCGTCACGCTCGCCGAGCGCTGCGTCGACGGCATCACCGCCAACACCGAGGCCCTGCGCGCCGCCGTGGAGAACTCCATCGGCCTCGCCACCGCCCTCAACCCGCACCTCGGCTACACCGCGGCCACCGCCATCGCCCAGGAGGCCCTCGCCACCGGCCGCGGCGTCGCCGAACTCACCCTGGCGAAGGGCCTGCTGCCGGCCCACCGCCTCGCCGAACTCCTCACCCCGGAACGCCTCACGGGCGCCCCCGGCCCCGTGGTGGGCTGACCACTCCCCGATCTTCCCGATCTCCCCGATCGACGACGGCGGAACGAGGGCCCCTGCGTCGATGACCGAACCCTCGCGGCTCCGAGCCCCGACCCGTTCATGTGATCATGTGGCCGGTCCCTGACGTGGGGCCCGCCGAGGGGAACGACCAGGGAGTGCGGTGTGAGCGGGGCCGGGGAGCAGGACGGTTCGTCCGTGTCGGACGAGGAATGGGAGCGGTTCCTGCGCGAGTCGGTGACGGGAGCGTCCGGAGCTCCCGTGGAGCCCTCGGCGCGCGCCCGCGAGATGGAGCGGCGGCTGCGGGACCGCCCCGGCCACCCGGAGAGTAGGCGCACGTACGAGCCGGCCCGGCCGCGGCGCAGGAAGGGCTGGTACGTGACCGGCTTCGTGGCCTGCGTTGCGCTCCTGGTCGTCGCGGTCTTCCCGCAGCGGGTCGTCGGCTGGTTCGGCGGCGACGACGGCGGGCAGGACACGACGCCGGCGGCCGCGGAGACGGACCGCCCCCGTGAGGCGCCCGGTGCCGAGCCCGACCTCCGCCCCACCCTCGCCGAACCCTTCCGCGGCTCACCCGCCGCCCGCTGGGCCGACGGCGCGGCCGGGATCACGGTGCCCGAGGCCAGGGCGACCGGCTGGATGAACGCCGCCGAGGTCGAGCGGGCACTGCGGCAGAGCCGGGACTTCCTGGTGGCCACGGGCCTCGACACCGGCGTGCTGCGCGGCGAACGGCCGACCAGGGCGATCGCCCTGCTGAACCCGCACCAGAAGGACGTCCAGGAATACGTCCGCACCTCCCTGTCGACGACGGCCCCCACCCCCGACACCGACCCCCTGCTCCTGTTCAGCCGCTTCCGGCCCGACGGGGCCACACTGGTCGGCGACACGGTGAAGACGCGCGGCCGGCTCACGTACCGGGAGGGGAAGCGGGGCGCGGTCGAGGTGACGGCCGACGTCACCTTCGTGTACCCGGTCACCCCGGCGGCGGGCGACGGCGGAGCCGACGCCGAGGTCGTCCGCACGATCGTCCGGCGCGAGATCGTGATGAGCTGGGACGACCCCGCGAAGGTGCTCACCGCACCCGGCACCCTGTCCCTCGTCTCGTACGCCATCGACCTGACGAACGGCGGCTGCGCCGCCCCCACCGGCTACTTCGAGCCCCCGTTCGGCGCCCCCGACGCCCAGTCCGCCGAAGGCGCGGAACACGTCGACCCCTACGACCGCAGCCGCCCGGTCGACACGACCGGCGGCACGTCCCCGAAGGCCGACGGCTGCGCGACGGCCACCCGCTCGTAGCGAGGGCGCGCTCCTTCCGGGGGCGCGCCCCGTCAACCCCGGCTGCGCCGGACGGGTGAGGACGGGGGAGGGGTGCGAGGCGCGGACGGGGGAGCGGGTACGCATCGGGGCATTGCCCCCGGCCAGGAGGACCGCTCCATGCCCGTCCGCAAGGGCGCCGCCGCCCCGCTTCCGTCCGTGCTCGCGTTCGGCGCGGGCACCCTGTGCGCGGCGCTGCTGCTCACCGGCTGCGCGCGCCCCACCCCGCCCGCCCCCGCCGCTCAGACGCCGCCCCCGGCGGCCGGGCGCACCGCGCCGCACGGCGACGCCCGGCCCGACCGGGCGCAGCGGATCCCGGGCATCGGCGGGCTCACCCAGTCCCGCATCCCCGACGGCACCGCGCAGGCGCTCGTCGTCAGCGGGGCCACGGCCGACAGCAACACCGCGACCGCCGTCCTCTACGCGCGCGACGCGGTGGGGCGGTGGGCGGTGGAGGCCGGACCGTGGGCCGCCCACAACGCCCTCAAGGGCTGGACCGCCGACCACCGGGCGGGCGATCTGCGCTCGCCGACCGGCGTGTTCCGGCTCGGCGACGCGGGCGGCCGGCTGCCCGATCCGGGCTCCGGCCTCCCGTACGACGAGGACCCGGAGTTCGCCATCAGCGGCACCGGCTTCTCGGGCGAGTCCCTGGAGGGTTCGTTCGACCACGTCATCGCCATCGACTACAACCGGGTGCCCGGCAGGACACCGCTCGACAAGGAGCGGCCCCTCGGCCCGGAGAAGGGCGGCGGGGTCTGGATCCACGTCGACCACGGCGGCCCCACCCAGGCCTGTGTGTCCCTGGAGCGCGAGTCGCTGCGGGAACTGCTCCGCGCCCTCGACCCGGCCCGGGAGCCCGTCGTGGTCATGGGGCCGGCCCTCGAACTCGCCCGCTGAGCAACGAGGGCCGGGCCCACGAGGCCGGGGCCGGGGACTCAGCCGGTGCCCGCCGCGCCCCGGAACGACGCCGTGTGGCTCCGCACCTGCTCGGGCGTCAGATACGCGTCCGTGTACTCGAAGTCCCGCAGCGTCCCGGCCTTCGAGGCCAGGAACCCGGTCCGTACGAAGTCGTCCCCGGCCACCGCGTTCAGCAGCCAGTTCGTCATCACCCGGGTCTTCGCCACGTTCGTCCGCAGCGCCCCCCAGTGGTAGGCGCGGGCCACGGCCTGCGCCGGCATCCCGTGCAGTTCGACCCCGAGCGGCTTCGACACGCCGTCCTTCCCGCCCAGGTCGACGACGAGGCCCAGGTCCTTGTGCACGTACGGGCGGACGGGCTCGCCGCGCAGCGTCGCGACCAGGTTGTCGGCGACGGCCTTGCCCTGCCGCATCGCGTGCTGCGCGGTGGGCGGGCAGATGGCACTCTCCTCGCCCTTCGCGAGGTCGGGGACCGCCGCCGCGTCCCCGAGCGCCCACACGCCGTCGTACGACGGCACCTTCAACTCGGGGGTGACGACGAGCCGCCCCCGTACGGTCTCCGCGCCGAGCGTCCCGATGAGCGGGCTCGCGGCCACGCCGGCCGTCCAGATCAGCGTGCGGCACGGCAGCACGCGCCCGTCGGTGAGGGTCACGGTCTTCTCGTCGACCGAGGCGACGGAGACGCCGAGCGAGACCTCGATGCCCCGGTCGGTGAGGATCTTCATCGCGGCGGCACCCAGCTTCTCGCCCAGTTCGGGCATGAGCTTGGGCGCGATGTCCACCAGGTGCCACTTGATCAGCGCCGGGTCGAGCCGCGGATAGCGCTTGACCGCGTTCCGGGTGAGCAGCTGCAGGCAGGCCGCCGTCTCCGTACCGGCGTAACCGCCGCCCACGACCACGAACTGCAGCCGCGCCGCCCGCTCCGCCTCGTCGTCGCTCGCGTCCGCCAGGTCCAGCTGCGCGATGACGTGGTCGCGGATGTACACGGCCTCGGCGAGGGTCTTCATGCCCCGCGCGTACTCGGAGAGGCCGGGGATGTCGAAGGTGCGGGTCACGCTGCCGGGCGAGAGGACGAGGTGGTCGTACGGCTCCGTCACGTACTCGCCGTTGATGGTCCGCACGACGCACACCTTCGTCGCCGTGTCGATCCCGACGACCCCGCCGGGGACGATCCGGGTCCGGTGGCGCTCGCTGCGGCGCAGCGACAGCGCGACCGACTGCGGGGTCAGCACACCGGACGCCACCTGGGGGAGCAGGGGGAGGTAGAGCTGGTACGAGAAGGGAGACAGGAGCGTGATCTGCGCCTCCCGCTCGGTGAGCCGCCGTTCGAGCCGCCGCACGCACCCCACTCCGGCGAATCCGGCACCCACCACGAGAATCCTCGGTCGCGTCACGCTGTCCGCCCTTCCTCCGCGGGTGCGGCCCGCCGCCGGGGCGACCGCGTGGGGATCACGCGGTCCGGTTGCTCCCGTGGCGAAGGCCGCCGACTTTCCGTCCCGTCTTGCCGTGGTCACCCCTTTCTATCCCCATCGGAGTGCGATCGCCCCTCGGCGGCGGGAGCGGACGGCTCAGCGGACGGCTCAGCGGACGGCTCAGAGAACGACGATCCCCAGCGGCCGCGAGCCCGCGGCCAGGCGGCGCGTGTCGCCCGTCTCCAGGTCGACCACGGTCAGGCCGTCCCAGTAGCCGTCCCGGGTGAAACCGCCGGTCACGTACGCGGTGCGCCCGTCCCGGGAGACCGCCACGTCCTCGTGCGGGCCCTCCAGCGGATGGACCCGCTCGACGCCGTCCGGGGTCCGTACGGTCAGGGAGGGGCCCTCGTCCTCCTCCGGGTCGATCGGCCCCGTGCCGACGGCGAGCAGCGTCCCGTCGGGGGTCACCGTCGCCCCGTGCTGGTGGGTGTCCGCCGTCATCGGCTCGACGGTCGTGCGGCCGGTCCGCGGGTCGACGACCGCCAGGCGCTCGCCCTCGAACGGCAGCAGCAGCCGGCCGTCGGACGGCCGCACCGCCGCGTAGTGCGGCTTCAGCCAGGAGCCGAGCCCGCCCTCCGTCCCGTAGGGGGCGACCTCGATGCGGCGCGGCTCCAGGGTGGCCGCCGTGACGACCGTGACGTCGAAGGAGTCGTGGTTCGTCGCGTACACCTCGCCGCCGTCGCGCGCCACGTCGACGTCGAAGGGGCGCATGCCCACCGGGACGGTGTCCGTGACGCGCAGCGACGCCGTGTCGACGACCTCCAGGACGCCGTTCTCGCCGGGCACGTTGACGCCCACGTACACCCGGCGGCCGTCGGGCGCGAGGGCGATGCCCATGCCACCGCCCCGGTACTCGCCCGTCGTCACGGGACCGGTGTCCGTGCGGTACGGGACGAGGGCGACGCGCTCGCGGGTCGCGGTGTCCACGACGGCGACCCCCTCGGCGGTCGCGACCCAGGCCCGGCCGTCGGCGCCGAGGGCCAGGCCGTACGGGGCGGTGCCGACCCTCACCGAACCGGTGGCCCCCCGCTCCGGGTCCACGAACGTGACGGTGTCGGAGCCGAAGTCGGCGACGAGCAGCGTGCCGGGGGCGGTCGAAGAGGCGGTGGTGGGAGAAGGGGCGGCCGACGACCCGGTGGTCGAAGAGGGGGCGGCAGACGACGAGGCCTTCGTGGGCGGGCCGGGGGAGGCCGTGGCCGAACCGGAGGCGGCGGCCGCCCCGCCGGACCCCTGCGCACACCCCGCGAGCAGCACGACGGCGACCGCCCCGGGCAGCAGCGCCCGGACGGTACGGGAGGTGCGGCGGATCTTCGTCATGTCGGACTCCTCGGTCGCGGACCACGCGCGGAGGGCCCCGTGGGCCCGTGCCACGCCCTGCCCCGATCCTCCGTCCGCACCCGCCGGCGGGCGGTCCGACGGCCGGGTCGCGACCCGCGACGGTTCGGACGACCCCCGTGTCCACCGATCGGCTGACCCCGCCCGCGCCCTCGTCGGTCCGGGACCGGTCGCGAAGCCGCACGACCACCCCGAAGCCGGACGACCACCGCGCCGAGGTACGTCGACCGCGAAGCCGTGCGACTACTGCTGCATCGACCGGTGCGCGGCGACGATCCCCTGGTGGCCGGGCGCCCCGGCGCCCATGCCCGGGTGGCCGCCCTGCGCGGGGAGGCCCGGGAGACCCATGTGTCCCGTCGGGGCGCCGACCTGAGCGCCGCCCTGGTGGTGCCCGACCTGTCCGGGAACCGCGGGAAGCGCGCCGCCCTGGTGGCCGGCGGGGCTCGGCGCGGGGACGCGGATCACCCGGCTCAGGTCCCGCAGCACCTCCTCAGCGGCCTGCCGGACGTCACCGGGAACATCCCCCCGCTCCCGTATGAGCTGGGCGTAGATGGGTGCGGTTCCGTCCGCGTGATTCATGGGATTCGCTTCCTTCAACCGGTTCGGCGCCGTCACCGACGGCGCGACGGCGAGTCTACGGGGCGCCACTGACACGCAGGGGCTCGGCCCGGGCGCCGAGAGCTCCGTCACACGGGCCCGCGGTCCGTCGCGGCCGCAGGGAAAAACCGGTGTCCCCCCGGCCGTCCCCCGCCCGAGAATGGATCATCGAACACCCGGGAGGGACCCCATGAGCCAGGAGACCCTGACTCTGCACGACCTGATGCCGTCCGACGAGCTGGCCGCGGCCGTCGAAGCCGGGCACGTCACGCGCAAGGCGCACCCCGAGCTGCCGCTGTCGATCTACACGTACACGCGCGCGTGCCAGTACCAACAGCACTGGAACCGCGCGACCACGCGCTGCCGCGGACTCGTCGCCGACGACACCACCGGCCGGGTCGTCGCCCTGCCCCTCCCCAAGTTCTTCAACCTCTCCGAGCACGCCACCGGCCGCCCCTACGCGCCGCCGCTCCCCGACGAGCCGTTCGAGGTGTACGAGAAGGTCGACGGCAGCCTCGCCGTGGTCTTCCACTACGCGGGCCGCTGGCGGGCCGCCTCCAAGGGCTCCTTCACCAGCACCCAGGCCGTCTGGGCCCAGCGCCGCCTCGACGCCGCCGACACCGGCGCCCTCGTCCCCGGCGTCACGTACCTCGCCGAGGTCCTCTACCCCGAGAACCGCATCGTCGTGAACTACGGCGACCGGCGCGACCTCGTGCTGCTCGCCGCCTTCGGACCGGACGGCACCGAGGTCCCGCTCGCCGAGGCCGCCGCCTCCTGGGACGGGCTCGGCTCCGTCGTCCGCACCTGGCCGGCCACGACGGTCGCCGCGCTCCAGGCCCTCACCGAGTCGAACACGCTCCCGGACGGCCTGCGCGCCACCGGCACCGACGCCGAGGGCTTCGTCCTCCGCTTCGCCTCGGGGCTGCGCGCCAAGGCCAAGCTCGCCGAGTACGTACGCCTCCACAAGGTCCTCACCGGCGTCACCGAGCGCGACATCTGGCGCGACCACGGCGTCCAGCGCTTCGCGGGACTGCCCGCCGCGCAGGTCGCCACCGGCATCGGCTGCGACGTCTCCCAGGTCGAGGCCCACGACGGCAAGCCGCTGGACGCCCTCCTCGAACAGGTCCCCGACGAGTTCGACGCCTGGGTGCGCCAGGTCGTCGACCGGCTGGAGCGGGCGGCCACCGCCCGCGAGGCGGCCGTCGACGAGGCCTACGCGCGCCTCTCCCACCTCGCCGGCGACCGCGCCGCCTTCGCCCGCGCCGCCGCGGGGCTGACCGACCGCGCCCTGCGCGCCGCCGTCTTCCTCCGCCTCGACGGGCGCCCCGTCGACCTCCTCGTCTGGCGGCAGCTCCGCCCCGAGGCCACCGACCCCTTCGCCACCGCCGAGGAGAACTGACCGTGCCCGTCGTCCACGTCATGACCGGACTTCCCGCCTCGGGGAAGACCACGGCCGCCCACGCCCTCCAGGAGGCCGCCGAGGGCCGCATGCGGCGCGTCAACCTCGACGACCTCCGCGCCATGCTCGACCGGCCCGCGCCCGAGCGCGGGCGCTCCCGGACCCACGAGCAGACCGTGCTCGGCATCCAGGACGCCGCCGTCCGCGCCGCGCTCGACGACGGCTTCGACGTCGTCGTCGACAACACCCACCTCACCCCGCACATCCCCAAGCGGCTCAAGGCCGCCGTGATGGGCCGCGACGCCACCTTCGTCGTCCACGACTTCACGGACGTCCCCGTCGACGAGTGCGTCCGGCGCGACGCCGCCCGCGAGCGGCCCGTCGGCGAGGAGATCATCCGGATCCTCGCCGACAAGCACGCCAAGGCCACGCGTGGCGGCTGGCGCCTCACCGAAGCCTGGCTCAACGAGCGCCCCACCGCCACCCCCTACGTCCCGGACCCGGGCCTGCCCTCGGCCGTCATGTGCGACATCGACGGCACCCTCGCCCTGCGCGGCGACCGGGGCCCGTACGACTTCACCCGCTGCGACGAGGACCTGCTCAACGTCTCCGTGCGCGACGCCCTGCGCGCCTTCAGGAACGCCGAGCGGGACCGGATCGTCCTGCTCTCCGGCCGCGGCGAGGACCACAGGACGCTCACCGAGGCCTGGCTCGCCCGGCACGAGGTGCCCTACGACGAGCTGTGGATGCGGGCCTCGGGCGACGGGCGCGGCGACGACGTCGTGAAGGCGGAGCTGTTCGACGCGCACGTCCGCCGGCGCTACGCGGTCCGCGTCTCCCTCGACGACCGCGACCGCGTCGTCGCCCTCTGGCGCCGCATGGGCCTGCCCACCTGGCAGGTCAACTACGGCGCCTTCTGACCGGCTCACGGCCGCACGGCCGCGGGGAGCGGCCCGACCACCCCCGCGGCCGTGTCAGGATCGAGGGATGGAGAAGATCATCGCGGCGTGCGACGGCGCGTCGAAGGGAAACCCCGGCCCGGCCGCCTGGGCCTGGGTCATCGGCCGTGCCGACGGCCGGGTCGAGCGCTGGGAGGCCGGACCGCTGGGCCGCGCCACCAACAACGTGGCCGAGCTGACGGCCCTGGAGCGCCTGCTCGAAGTCCTCGACCCCGCCGTCCCCGCCGAAGTCCGCATGGACTCGCAGTACGCCATGAAGGCCGTCACCACCTGGCTCCCCGGCTGGCGCCGCAAGGGCTGGCGGACGGCCGCGGGCACGCCCGTCGCCAACAAGGACCTGGTCGTGCGGATCGACGCCCTGCTCACCGGCCGGGACGTCCACTTCGTCTACACCCCCGCCCACCAGGCGGACGGTGACCCGCTCAACGACGCCGCCGACCGGGCGGCCAGCCACTCCGCCCGTACCCAGGAGCCCCTCGGCTCCGACAGCGGTGCCGAACTGCCCCCGGCCGAGCCCGCCGCCGCGCGCTCCTCCGCGCCCCGGGCCCGCTCCTCCGCGCCCCGTACGGGCGGCGCCGCCTCCGGTGCCGGACCGGCCCGCAGGACTCGCCCGTCCGGCGGCACCCTCAAGGCCAAATTCCCGGGCCGCTGCCGCTGTGGTCGTGCCTACGACAAGGGCGAGACCATCGCGAAGAACGCCGACGGCTGGGGCCATCCCACCTGCGTCTGAACCGACGGGCCGTCCGACTGGCGGGCGGCCCCGTCCGGCCCGTGAGACCGGTCAAACCGGGCGCGCGGCAGGCTTCACCCGCGCGTGGACGCGGGTTCTCCCGGGGTTCTGTTCTCGGAGCGGTCGGGGCTGCATACTGTTCCTCCTCGCACCTGGTGACGAACCGTTTTACCTGCTCATTTGTCGTTCTCACGACACCTTCGGCACCCGGCGAGAACCTCCCTCCAGCTGCCGCCGCGGCGACCCCGCGGCGGGAGCCTCCCCTGCCCGTGAAAGACCCGAGGTTCCGTGCCAGTACCTGTTCTCCTGACCGGGCGCTCCGTGCGCCTGGAGCCGCTGGCGATGCGGCACGCCGAAGCCCTCGCCCGGGCCGGCGGGGCGGACCGATCGGCCTACGCCTTCACCCCCGTACCCGACGGCCTGGAGTCGGCGCTCGACTACATCGCCCGCGCCCTCACCGACCAGGCGGCCGGCCGCTGCCTGCCCTTCGCCGTGGTGAGCACGGCCGACGGGCGGGTCATCGGCTCCACCCGCTTCCTCGAACTCGACTACTGGCGGGGGCCGCTGGTCTGGCCGCCCGTCCCCGGGACGCCCCACGGCGACCCGCTCACCGCCGTCCCGGACGCCGCCGAGATCGGCAACACCTGGATCGCGGGCGACGCCCGGGGCACCGGCGTCAACGCCGAGGCCAAGCTCCTCATGCTGCGGCACGCCTTCGAGGCATGGGGCGTCCGCCGGATCACCCTGCGGGCCGACGCGCGGAACACGCGCTCGCGGATCGCGATCGAACGGCTCGGCGCGACCTGCGAGGGCGTCCGCCGGGCCCACTCCAGGGGCCTCGACGGCGCCGTCCGGGACACGGCCTTCTACTCGATCCTCGACGAGGAGTGGCCCACCGTCCGGGACATCATCGAGCTGCGGCTCTCCACCCCCCGCAGGATGCCCGGACTCCAGGACCTGCTCCCGGCCTGAGGCCCCGGGGGCGCGGCCGCCGTCGGCGCCCGCGCCCCCGGGCGCACGGGTTCCCCGGCCGCTTCTCCGCCCGGGGCCGCGGGGGTCGTCGCCGTGCGGACGCGGCCCCCCGAAGGCCCGCCGCCCACCGCCCGGTACCGTGATCGCAGAACGCCCCGCGCCACACGGGAAGGGACCCAGTGAACGTGCCGACCGGAACTCCCGACGTGCTCCTCCGGACGGAGGGCCGGGCCGGGTTCATCACCCTGAACCGCCCCCGCGCCATCAACGCGCTCACCCACCCCATGGTCCTCGCCGTCGACGCCGCCCTCACCGCCTGGGAGCACGACCCCGCCGTCACCACCGTCGTCATCGAAGGCGCCGGCGAGCGCGGCCTGTGCGCCGGCGGCGACATCCGCGCCATCCACGACGACGCCCGCGCCGGAGGCTCCGCATCGGCCGCCTTCTGGCGCGACGAGTACCGGCTCAACGCCCGCATCGCCCGCTACCCCAAGCCGTACGTCGCCCTCATGGACGGCATCGTCATGGGCGGCGGCGTCGGCGTCTCCGCGCACGGCTCCGTCCGCGTCGTCACCGAACGCTCCCGGGTCGCCATGCCCGAGACCGGCATCGGCTTCGTCCCCGACGTCGGCGGCACCTTCCTGCTCGGCCGCGCCCCCGGCGAACTCGGCACCCATCTCGCCCTGACCGGCGGGCGGATCGGCGCCGCCGACGCCCTCCTCACCGGCCTCGCCGACCATCACGTCCCCACCGCCCTCCTGCCCGCGCTCGCCGAGGACCTCACCCGGCTCCCGGCGCGCGAGGCCGTCGCCCGCCACGCCACCGCCCCGCCGCCCGGCGTCCTCGCCGAGGACCGCGAGTGGATCGACGCCTGCTACGCCGCCGCGACCGTGGAGGAGATCGTCGAGCGCCTCGACGGGACCGGCGTCACCGCCGCCAAGGAGGCCGCGACCACCCTCCTGGCCAAGTCCCCGACGGCCCTCAAGGCCACCCTCGCGACCCTGCGCCGCTCCCGGGCGCTCGCCACCCTGGAGGAGGTCCTCGACCTGGAGTACCGCGTCTCCTGCGCGGCGCTGGCCACCCCCGACCTCGTCGAGGGCATCCGGGCGCAGGTCGTCGACAAGGACCGGAACCCGCGGTGGACCCCGCCGACCCTGCGCGAGGTCGGGGACGCGGACGTCGCGCGCTACTTCGCGACCCCCGCCTCGGGCGACCTCGGCCTCGGCCCCGGCGCGGGCCTGTCCGGGGACGGCCGGGCGTGATCGTCTCCCCGTCCTTCCAGCCCGTCCTCGACCGGATCGCCGAGGAGATCGCGGAGCTCACCGAACGGGGCCGCCCCGCCGACTACATCCCCGCCCTCGCCGCCGGCGACCCGAGCCGCTTCGGGATGGCCGTGGCGGAGCTCGACGGCACCGTGTACGGGGTCGGTGACTGGCGCAGGCCCTTCTCCACCCAGTCCGTCACCAAGGTCTTCACCCTGGCGCTCGCGCTCGCCGGCGAGGGCGACGCCCTCTGGGCCCACGTCGGCCGCGAGCCGTCCGGCGACCCGTTCAACTCCCTGGTCCAGCTGGAGTACGAGAACGGCATCCCCCGCAACCCGTTCATCAACGCGGGCGCCCTCGTCGTCACCGACCGCCTGCACCGCCTCACCGGCGACGCCTCCGGCAGCCTCCTCGCCTTCCTGCGCGCCGAGAGCGGCAACCCCGGCATCGACTTCGACCCCGAGGTGGCCGGCTCGGAGGCCGCCCACGGCGACCGCAACGCCGCCCTGGCGCACTTCATGGCCTCGTACGGGAACATCACGGGCCCCGTGCCCGAGTTGCTCCGCGAGTACTTCCGCCAGTGCTCCCTGGAGGCGTCCTGCGCCGACCTCGCCCTCGCCACCGGCTTCCTGGCCCGCCACGGCATCCGCGCCGACGGGACCCGGCTGCTGACGCGCAGTCAGGCGAAGCAGGTCAACGCCGTGATGCTGACCTGCGGGACGTACGACGCGGCCGGGGACTTCGCCTACCGCGTCGGCCTCCCCGGCAAGAGCGGCGTCGGAGGCGCGGTCGTCGCGGTCGTCCCCGGCCGCTGCACCCTGTGCGTGTGGAGTCCGGGCCTGGACAGCAGGGGCAACTCGGTCGCCGGCGTCACCGCCCTCGACCGCTTCACCACCATCACGGGCCTGTCCGTCTTCTGACCCGGGTGCGGGGCCGGGCGGCGCCGGCTGCGTTCCGGGTGAGACGGCCTAGGCCGTCTCTTCCGGATCTTGCCGGGCTCCCGGCGTCCGGCACCGCTGCCCCGTAGCCCTGCGGGCACGGGAGGTGCCCCCACGCCGCGTTGTCGTCGGTCGCCGATGCTCCGCATCGCTTCCCTCCTCCGCCTTGCGAGCCGTCCCCCAGGCCCAGAGGGCCTGGGGAGACCCCATGCACCGGACGCCGCTCGCTGATCCGGCCTGATCCGAAAGAAACGACCTAGACGTGCAGCTCCGGTGGGAAGCCGGTCCAGCGGAGTTCCGCGGGGAGGTGGCCCGTGTCGTTGAAGAGGAGCAGGGCCGGAGGCCTGCCCGGGGCGTAGCGGATGACCGTCAGCGCCGCGTGGGCGTGGTTGATGCCCAGCCAGCGCCACTTCGGCGCGTCGAGGGCGTCGCGCACGAGCCAGGCGACGAGGAAGGCATGGGTCACCACGAGCTCGTGGCGGGGCTCGTCGCCCGCGACCGGTCCGGTGAACCGGGCGAGCGCCTCCCGGGCGAGTCCCGGGCCCGGCTCGCGTTCCTCGGCGGGGAACGAGGCCAGGAAGCCGAGCATCGCGTCGGCCGTCCGCGGCGGCAGGTCGACCGGCAGCTCGTCGCGCGGCGGCACGTGCGGGACGTAGTCGCCCGCGGAGTCGGCGCGGTGCAGGGGAACGCCGTCGAGCCGCTCGCCGACCAGGCGGGCCGTCTGCTCGGCGCGGGCGAGCGGACCGTGGTGGATCGCCGCGAGCGGGGCCCCGCGCAGCCGCTCACCGAGCAGCACCGCCTGACGGCGGCCGTTCTCCGTCAACGCGCTCTCGTCCGGCGTCGCTTCGCCGTGCCGGGCGAGATAGAGGTAGCGGGCGGCGCTGCCGGTCATGAGCGGCTCCTTCGGCGCAGAGTCGATCTTGAGGACGTACGAACGGACGCGGACCGCGACCGCCCCGGTTCCGTCCCGCCAGGCTTCCCGCCCGCCCCGGTCTCCGCGCCCCGCTTCCGCCCGCCCGGTTCCCCGCGCCCCGCGCGCCGACGTCCCCTCAGGCCCGGCGGCGGAAGGTCGACCACCGGCGCCGGGCCGGGGCGGGCGCACCGTCCCCCGCCGGGGCGCCCTCGAAGGCCGCCGGCTCGCCGAGCGCCCGGGCGGCCGTCCGCCACGCCTCCGTGACGGCCCCGTGGGCGAGGACGGTCGCCGCGGCCACGTCCTCGGGCAGCCGCAGCGGCGCCCCGATGTGGACGTGCAGCCCCGGCCTGCGCACCGGCGCCGTCAGGACCCCGGCGAGCTGCTTGGTCCGCCCGCCCGAGGTGATCCGCCGCGCCCCCGCCTGCCCGATCGGCACCACCGGCGCGCCCGTGGCCGCTGCGAGCCGCGCGAGACCCGTGCGGAACATCTCCGGAGGGTTCTCCCCGGCGTCCCCGCGCGGCGGGATGCGCCCCTCCGCGTACAGCATCACGTGCCGCCCCGAGGCGAGCGCGACGGCCGCGTGGTCCAGGGCGGCCGCCGCGCGCGCCGAGTTGCGGTACACCGGCACGTGGCCGTCGCGGGTCAGCGCCCGCCCCAGGCCGGGCACCCGCCACAGCCCGGCGGCGGCCAGCACGACCGGCTCGACGGCCAGCCGGCGGCGCAGCGCGGCGAGCACCAGCGCCGGGTCGGCGAGCGAGGTGTGGTTCACCACGAGGATGGAACCCGGCTCGACGCGGGCGCCCGGGTCGGAGGTGACGGTCAGCCGGCCGAAGAACGGGACGACATGAGCGGCGATGCGGCTGAGCACGGGAGGCCCCCTGGAACCGGACGAGGAACGCTGACAGGACGATCGTCCCGGCCCCGCGCGGCCCCGGCATGAGCATCCGTACTCAGCCGCCGTGCGTACCCGCGCGCTCCGCTGACGCCCGCCTTCGGGTGACGTCCGCCGTCCGGTGACGTCCCGTCCCCGTCCGGGAGGGCCGCCGGGACGCTCAGCGCAGGACGTGGCCGTAGGCGTCCACCGCGGCCCAGGACGCGATCTGACGTGCCGTCGGCAGCACCGTGGTCACCGCCGCGTTCACGACGACCAGGAGGGTCGTCGCGCTGAGCGCGTACGCGTCGGCGGGCCCGTCGAGGACCGTCAGCGCCGCCACCGGGGCGAGCGCGACGGCCGTCATGCCGAGTGCGCCGAAGAAACCGACCCGGGACTGGACGTACCCGAGGTACTCGGCGGTGGGCGGCCCCACGCGTACGCCCGGGACGAACAGCCCCGACCGCTTCATCCGGTCGGTGACGTCCCCGGTCTCCGGTCCGATGCCCGCCCGGTACCAGGCGTGCGCGAAGACGGTCAGGGCGTACGGGGCGAGGAGCCAGCCACCGGCCGGCCACGGCACGAGCAGCAGCAGCGAGGCGGGGATCATCACCCGGAGACCGCCCCGGGCGAGCGAGAGGGGGACGTAGGTGGGCGTCGGGCCGCTCGTGCGGCCGATCATCCGCTTCGCCCGCTGCACCGGCACCCGTCGCTCGCTCTGCACCAGGACGATCACCACCGCCGTCACCACCACGAGGGCCGCGGCGAGGAGCACGGGTACGAGAACCGTCCGCCCGCCCGACGCCCGTGCCGCCTCGGCCACGTGACCCGGCACGACGGCGGCGAGCTGGGCGAGGAACAGGATCGACACGCCCTCCCCGAAGCCCCGGTGCGTGATGAGCCCGGCGAGCAGGGCGACCGCCGCCGCACCCGCCGTCAGACACGCCGCCAGTGCGACCTGCCCGAGGACGGTGGCGGCCGCGTCCACGACCAGGGGCGCGCCCCCGGGCGAGCAGAGCCCCGAGAGCGGGACGCACCCGGTGTCCACGGCGCGCACCGTCACCACCCCCGCCGCCACCGCGGCCAGGAGCACCGCGAGCCGGCGGGTCCGGCGGGCGACGAGGGCCCGGCCCTGGTCCCCGGCCGCGTCGAGGGCCCGGAGCCGGGGCACGAGCCGCCGGGCCGGCGCCATCACCAGCCGGGCCGCCAGGAGGGGCAGCACCCCGAACGCGCACACCGACAGCGCACCGAGCCCGCCGCCGGTGACCAACTCGACGAGCCCGTACCACCGCCGGTCCGCGCCCTCCGCCCGCGCGGACGCGGCCAGGGGCAGGGCGTCGACGCGGACTCCCGGCAGGGGCAGGCCCTGCCCGAGCCGGAACAGCACGACGGCGCCGATCGTCCAGAGCAGCCGCGTCCTGAGCGCGGGCACACGCAGCACCCGTAGGAACAACACCGGAACCCCCGTCCCCTCGGTGCCCCCACCGTACGGAACGACCCCCATGGATTGGAACAGATTTCCAGAATTCTTCTTCAGTACGGTGCGGCACGCGTCCCGGACGGCGCCGACGACGAGGCCGGGAATGGGACGGCACCGGGCGCTGTTCAGGGAGCAGTGGATGGCATGCCCGAGTCAAAGCGATCGCGCGGCGGCCTTCCCGGAAGGAGATCCCCATGGCACGCAGCACCACGCGACCCGTGGTCACCCTCAGGTCGTCCGCCGGTACCGGCGTCACCTACGTGACCCGCAAGAACCGCCAGAACGACCCCGACCGCCTGGTCCTGCGCAAGTACGACCCGGTCGTCGGCGCGCACGTCCCGTTCCGCGAGGCGCGCTGACCCGGCACCCGCCCGCGACGCAGGACCGCCCGCCACGCCCCTCGGGGGAGTGGCGGGCGGTCGCGCACGCGGCTCAGGACCCTGCGGGAAGCCGCGTCTCCAGGCGCCACGTCACGTCGATGCCCGACTCGCCCGGCGCCGTGGGTCCGCCCGTGAACGGCGCGCGGCCGACCTCCGTGAAGCCCAGCCGCCGGGGGACGGCGCCGCTCGCCGTGTTCGCCTCGTCGTGGTGGATCTCGATGCGCTCGACGCCCGGCATGCCGCGGCCGAGCTCCACCAGGGCCGCTGCGGCCGCGGTCGCGAGCCCCCGACCCGTACCGGACGGGTGCAGCCAGTAGCCGATGTCGAGCCCGCCGGGCTCGTCCCCGCGCATCAGGGAGCAGCTGCCGACGGGCACGCCGTCCAGGACGATCGCGTACGCGTACGTGTCGCCCGTCGCCCACTCGCCCTGGCAGCGCGCGAGGTACCGCTCGCCCTGCGTCCGGTCGTGCGTGGCCGCGAACGGCATCCAGGGCAGCAGGTGTTCACGCGCCTCGCTGATCAGCCGGTGCAACACCTCGCTGTCCGACGTGCGCCAGCGGCGCAGCTCGACGGGGCCGGAGCGGAGCGTCTCCGGGGGCAGGTCCATGACGGTGATCCTTTCGCGGCGCCCCGGTTCCGGCAAGGTCATTTCCGGCGGGCGGCAACCCTTCGGCGGCCGGCGGCGACTCCTTCGTGCCGCCCGCGCCAGGCGCGGCGCGGGCGGCACCCCCGTACGGAAGCGTCGCCGAGGACGGCCGCGCCACCGCCGTGGTCGCCGGAACGCGGCGGAGGCCGGTCCGACGCCCAGCGCGTCGGACCGGCCTCCGCCGGCGGGTGCCCGGGTGCGGCGACCGGACTCAGTCCGTGCCGAACTCCATCGCGGCGCGGTCGAGCAGCTCGTCGTCGTCCGCGACGTCGCCGCGGGACGCGATCGCCTCGGCGCCGCCCTCCGGCATGGTGCCGATCAGCCCGGTGGCGGCCGCCTGCGCGGCGCCGATGGCCGGGTTGGAGGCGCCGATCAGGCCCAGACCGGCGTACTGCTCCAGCTTGGCGCGCGAGTCGGCGATGTCGAGGTTCCGCATCGTCAGCTGGCCGATCCGGTCCACGGGGCCGAACGCCGAGTCCTCGGTGCGCTCCATCGAGAGCTTGTCCGGGTGGTAGCTGAACGCCGGGCCCGTGGTGTCGAGGATCGAGTAGTCCTCGCCGCGCCGCAGCCGCAGGGTGACCTCACCGGTGACGGCCGTGCCCACCCAGCGCTGGAGCGACTCCCGCACCATCAGCGCCTGCGGGTCCAGCCAGCGGCCCTCGTACATGAGCCGGCCGAGCCGGCGGCCCTCGTTGTGGTACTGGGCGAGGGTGTCCTCGTTGTGGATGGCGTTCACCAGCCGCTCGTAGGCGGCGTGCAGCAGCGCCATGCCGGGGGCCTCGTAGATGCCCCGGCTCTTCGCCTCGATGATCCGGTTCTCGATCTGGTCCGACATGCCCATGCCGTGGCGGCCGCCGATGGCGTTCGCCTCCATGACCAGGTCCACGGCGGAGGGGAACTCCTTGCCGTTGATGGAGACGGGGCGGCCCTGGGCGAAGCCGATCGTCACGTCCTCGGTGGGGATCTCCACCGACGGGTCCCAGAACCGCACGCCCATGATCGGCTCGACCGTCTCCACGCCCGTGTCCAGGTGCTCCAGGGTCTTCGCCTCGTGTGTGGCGCCCCAGATGTTGGCGTCGGTCGAGTACGCCTTCTCGGTGCTGTCCCGGTACGGCAGGTCGTGGGCGACCAGCCACTCGGACATCTCCTTGCGGCCGCCGAGCTCCGTCACGAAGTCCGCGTCCAGCCAGGGCTTGTAGATCCGCAGGTGCGGGTTGGCGAGCAGGCCGTACCGGTAGAACCGCTCGATGTCGTTGCCCTTGAAGGTCGAGCCGTCGCCCCAGATCTGGACGTCGTCCTCGAGCATCGCGCGGACGAGCAGGGTGCCGGTGACGGCACGGCCGAGCGGGGTGGTGTTGAAGTAGGCGCGCCCGCCGGAGCGGATGTGGAACGCGCCGCAGGTCAGCGCGGCCAGGCCCTCCTCGACGAGCGCGGCACGGCAGTCGACCAGACGCGCGATCTCGGCACCGTAGGTCTTGGCACGGCCGGGCACCGAGGCGATGTCGGGCTCGTCGTACTGGCCGATGTCGGCGGTGTACGTGCACGGGACGGCGCCCTTGTCGCGCATCCACGCGACGGCGACCGAGGTGTCGAGGCCGCCCGAGAAGGCGATGCCGACGCGCTCGCCGGCCGGAAGGGAGGTGAGGACCTTAGACATGGGAAGAGTATGCATCATCGCGCATGGTCATGCAAAGTCCTCTTCGCAAGGCCCGGCGGTCGCCCCCCTTCTCCGGGCCCGGCCCCGGCGCCGGGCCCGGTCAAGGGGCGGCTGGTCAGTCGGGAAGCCCGTCGACCGTGGGCACGACGACGCCGAACACGTCGGTGATCGTCGTCAGCGCCGCGGTGTGCAGCGCCGCCGAGGGCAGCACGCTGCCGTCGGGCGCCGCCAGCGCGCGGGTCGCCGTCGTCTCGGCGACCACCGTGGCCCGGTAGCCGAGGTTGAAGGCGCCCTGGGCGGTGAAGGCGACGCACATGTGCGTCATGAAACCGGCGAGGACGAGGTCCTTGCCGCTGCCGGGACCGAAGCCCAGGCCGGTCAGCGTCTTCTCCAGCTCCGTCGCGTGGAACGCGTCGGGGAACCGCTTCACGACGACCGCCTCGCCCTCGACCGGGGCGACCTCGTCGCTGATCGCCCCGATGTGCGCGCGGATGTCGTACGGGGTGTTCTCGCCCCCGTCGTTGACGACGTGCACCACCGGGACGCCCGCCGCGCGGGCCCGCGCCAGGAGGCGGGCGGCCGCCGCGAGGGCCTCCTCGGCACCGTCCAGGGCCATCACGCCGGAGCGGTAGGTGTTCTGGTAGTCGATGAGGACCAGGACGGACTCGCGGAGCCGGGCCGGACGGTCGTCCAGGCCACTGACCCGGCGCAGGGGGAGGGAGGGCTGCTGCGTGCTCATGGGATGCCTTTCGGTAAGGAAGGAGAGGCGGAAAGGGGGACCAGGACGGGGACGGGCCGGCGGTCCGGCCGGACGGAGGCACGGCGACGGCGCCCGCGACCGCCCGTGGGCGGTCGGGGCGGGCTGCGGGAGCCGTGCCGAGAGGGGGTCAGACGGTGGTGCGGAACCGGCGCCGATAGGCGGCCGGCGTGGTGCCGAGCTGCCGTCGGAACGCCCGGTGGAGCGTCTCGGACGAGCCGAAACCGGCCGTGGCCGCGACCCGGTCGAGAGGCTCGTCGCCGGTCTCAAGGAGCCGCCGGGCGACCTCGATGCGGGCCGCCTCGACGTACGCGGCGGGGCTCGACCCCGTCTCCTGGGTGAAGACGCGGGCGAAGTGCCGTTCACTGAGGCACATCCGCGCGGCCAGCGCGCCCGCGGACAGGTCTGCGTCGAGGTGGTCGGCGATCCAGAGCCGCAGCTCGTCGATGTCCCTGCGGCTCGCGGCCGGCCGGCTCAGCGGAACGGAGAACTGGCTCTGGCCGCCCTGCCGTTTGAGGTACATCACGAGCTGGCGCGCCACCGCCAGGGCGACGTCCTCGCCGAGGTCCTCCGCGACGAGGGCGAGCGCGAGGTCCAGACAGGCACTGATGCCCGCCCCGGTCCACAGCCGGCCGCGTGCGGTCCGTACGAAGATAGGGTCGGGATCGACCGTGACCTCCGGATGGTCGGCCGCGAGCTGCGCGGCGGTCGACCAGTGGGTGGTCGCCGTCTTCCCGTCGAGCAGCCCGGCCGCGGCGAGGACGTGCGCCCCGACGCACACCGACGCCACCCGCCGGGCGTGCGCGGCGGTCCCCTTCACCCAGGCCACCACCTCGGGGTCGACACGGGCGACGGGGCCGTCCGCCGTCATGTCGACCGCCCCGGGGACGAGCAGGGTGTCCACCCGCGCGCCCACCTCCGCGAAGCCGAGGTCGGCGAGGAGGCGTACGCCGGCGGAGGTCCGCACCTCGCCGGCGGACGGGCCGGCGAGCAGGACCTCGTAACCGGCGCGGCCCGCCGTCTCCCGGTTGGCCAGGGCGAAGACCTCGGCCGGGCCGGTGACGTCGAGGAGGTCGACATCGGGGAAGACCGCGATGACGACTCGGTGTGCGAAGGACATGCCCCTACCCTCGCCCGCCGCCGTGCGTGGCCGCAATGACGATTCCCCGTCACATCCGGACACGCCCGTGCCCACCGGCCTCCGTCGTGGAGGAGACCGATGGGCACGGGAGCGGGACTCCGGTGGTGCGCGATCGCTACGGGACCCAGTGGTTCCCGGACGCGGTGATCATCACCTGGAGCTGGATGCTCGCGGAGAAGTAGCTGCCCGTGTCGATCGGCGTCGCCACCATCTTGTTCCAGAGCTTGTCGAGCCAGGCCTGGCTGCCCGGGTCGGTCATCGCCGCCAGCGTGAACGGGGCGAAGTACGCCGCCTCGCTGCCCGCCGAGATCTGCGTGCCGTCGAGCTTGTAGCCGATGCCGATCCTGTTCGGGTCGCCGCCGGTCTTCGACTTGATCCAGCCGTTGAGCTTCCGCGCCGCCGCGAGGGACTTGGCGTCCCCGCTGGTCACGGCGTCGTCGGCGATCCGCCACGGCGTGCGGCAGGCGTTCCACCAGTACGCGCCGTCGTTCGGGTCCTCCAGGACCTGGCCGGGCGCCGGCTTCGGCGTCGTGTTGGTGTTCACCACGAAGTCGGGCAGCAGGCCGGTGCTCGGCGCGTACGTGTTCTGGAGGTGGGCGATCTGGTTCTGGTGCGCCGCGCGGATCGTGTCCCAGGCGCCGTCGCCCGTGGCCGCGCGGAAGGCGCGGAGGTGGTCGACCATCCAGTCGGAGGTGCGGGAGATGTAGTAGTACTGGTCGCCCGAGCTGCTCCAGTCGCCGAGCTTCAGCAGGTTCGTCGCCGGGTTGACCTCGTCCTTCTTGATCGCGTTGATGTGCTTGACCGCCAGGGCCTTGTAGTTGTACGTGCCCGAGCTGCCCCACTGCTTGTCGGCGAGCAGCAGCCCGTACGCCACGTCCATGTCGCCGTCGGTGGCGCCGTCACCGCCGTTGACGCTGCGGCAGTTGACGTCCTGCTCGGCGGCGAGGAGGTCGGGGTTGATCGAGGAGGGGTGGTCGAGCTTCCACTTCACCAGACCGTCGAAGATCTTCTTCGCGTCGGGGTCGGCGCCCGCCATCGTCGCCGCGATGACCATTCCGTAGCCCTGGGCCTCGGCGACGTACGGGTGGTCCGCGTCCGGCGAGATGACCTGGTACCAGCCGTTGCCGCAGTTCTGGCGGACGAACGCCGACTTCCAGGCCCGGTAGTAGTCGACGACCTTCTGGTCGAGGGTGGCCTGCGTGCCCGTCGGCTTCAGGATCCCGGGGACGTAGGGCTTCAGATGGCTCCCGAACGGCACGGCGGGCCCGCTGCCGCCGCCCTGGGTGGCGGAGCCGTACACCTCGAACTCCCAGAGGGAGTAGCCGTACGTCGTGCCGCGCGCCGTGCCGTACATCCGGACGTAGCGCCCGGTGCCGGAGACGGCCAGGTCGTCGACGGCGCCGTCGCCGGTGCTGGTGGAGTACACGTCGGTCCAGGTCGAGCCGTCCTGGGAGGTCTGGATCCGGTACGTCTTGGCGTACGCGGCCTCCCAGTTCAGCTTCACCCGGGAGATCGTGTGGGAGGACCCGAGGTCGATCCGTATCCACTGGGGGTCGACGCCCTCCAGGCTGGCCCACCGGGTGGAGGTGTCGGAGTCCACCGCGAGCCCGGCCCCGAAGCCGGAGCCCTCGATCGACGAGGTGGTGGCGGGCTTGCCCGCCGACACGAGCGTGTCGGCGGCGGCCGCCTGGGGAAGTCCGATGAGCGGCAGGGCCAGGAGCCCGGACGCGACGAGCAGGGATACGCCTCTTCGCCTCATGAGGTGGGCCGTTCCTTTCACAACGCAGGCCGGAGGATGGGGCATCGCGGGGGATGCCCGGGGGGTGCGTGCGGCGCGAGCCGGGGTGAGCGGTGGAGCGACGGCGATGGTTAGGAAATGTTCCTAACCATCGCGTCGGAGACTAGAGAGGGGCGTGGCGTCCGCGCAAGACCTCGCGTCGGACGGATTGGTGGCGGAAATTCAGCCCGCTGGAGCGGGTGCGCGCGGGGCGCGCGACGCCCGGAGGGCGTACGGACGGCGGGGACGGCGCGGGCCCCGGTCGCCGGGAAGCTCAGGGGGCGACCGACCGCCAGACGGCGTCCGGGAGCAGGCGGGCGGCCTCCTCCAGGTCGACGTCGCCGAGCGTCAGCCAGCGCCGGGCGACGCCGATGACCGGCCCCAGCACGAGGGACTCGATGAGCGGCGCGGGCAGCGGCGCGAGCTCGCCGGTCTCGGTCCGCGCCGTGATCCAGAGTGCGAGGGGCGTCAGCCGGGCCTCCTGGGAGTCGCGGATCTCCTGCGTCCGCGCCATGCCCTCCCGGTCCGCCGACACCGAGTGCAGCAGCAGCGCGGCCTCCGGCTCGGTCCGTACGAACTCCAGGTACGCCCGGACGACGGCGTGGATGCCGGACCGGGCGTCGGGCGCGCTCAGCAGCGCCGTCCCCAGTTGTTCGAGCAGCCGTCCGAGCCAGCGCAGGGAGAGCGCCGAGAACACGCCGTGCAGGCTGCCGAAGTGGTGGTAGATGCTGCCGGTGCTGACCCCGCTCGCCCGGGTGAGGGCGCCGACGGTGAGCCCGGCCTCGCCGTCGGCGGCGTACACGCGGAGGGCCGCGTCCAGCACCTGGGCGACGGTGGCTTCCCCGCGTTGCTGCTTCGGGCTCATCGAGCTGGGGTCCCTTGCCTTCCGTCCGGGCCGGGCGCGCCGACGCGAGGGGCGCGCGGATGTGAAGGTTCAGCATAGGCCACCGTTCGGTACCGAACTTTTCGGTGCGCACGCGTCCGGCCGCCGGGGGCCGCGGGGGGTGCGGGGGTGGGGGGGCGGGCGGGGGGCGGCGGGTTACGCCCTGCCGGGCTGGGGGGGCCGCGGGG
>NZ_JBSFSA010000014.1:0-120757 GCF_053589515.1 Streptomyces sp. NPDC003327
CGCGGCGTCGCCGCCCGCCCCGACCTGGTGAAGCCCAACGCCGAAGAGCTCGCCCGGCCGACCGCATGCTTGCATACATAGTCCGACGGCTCTTCGCCGTCGTCGTGATGCTGCTCGTCGTCACGCTCGTGACGCTCAGCATCTTCTTCCTCATCCCCAAGATGACCGGCAGCGACCCTGCCGCGATGTTCGTCGGCAAGCAGGCGGATCCGGCATCCATCGAGGCCATCCGGCAGAAGCTCGGCCTGGACGAGCCGATCCTGGTGCAGTTCTGGCACTTCGTGTCGGGCATCTTCGTCGGCCGCGACTACACGGGCGGCGGCTCCACCATCCACTGCGCCGCCCCGTGCTTCGGCTACTCGTTCCGCACCGAGCAGGACGTGTGGACGATGATGGTCGACGCCTTCCCCGTCACCCTCTCCATGGTGATCGGCGCGGCCGCCCTGTGGCTGGTCCTCGGCATCACCGCGGGCGTGCTCTCCGCGCTCAAGCGGGGCACGGTCGTCGACCGCGCGGCGATGATGACCGCGCTCGCCGGCGTCTCGCTGCCCATCTTCTTCACCGGCATGCTGGCGATGTTCGTCTTCCGCACGCAGCTGGGCTGGCTCAACGCCTCCTACGTGCCGATCACCGAGTCCTTCGGCGGCTGGTTCGGCGGCCTGCTCCTGCCGTGGGTCACCCTCGCCTTCCTGTACGCGGCGATGTACGCGCGCCTCACCCGCGCCACCATGCTGGAGGTCCTCGGCGAGGACTACATCCGCACCGCGCGCGCCAAGGGCCTGCCCGAGCAGGTCGTGCTGGGCAAGCACGCGATGCGCTCCACCATGACCCCCATCCTGACCATCTTCGGCATGGACCTCGGCGCCCTCGTCGGCGGCGCGATCCTGACCGAGACCACGTTCAACCTCCAGGGCCTCGGCTGGATGGCCATCAAGGGCGTGAGCGAGCGTGACCTGCCGCTGATCCTGGCCGTCACCCTCGTCACCGCGTCCTGTGTGGTCATCGCCAACCTCGTCGTGGACCTGCTGTACGCGGTGATCGACCCCCGAGTGAGGCTCGCATGACGGACAAGCTGACGAAGACGGGCGCCGCCGTGGGGGAGCCCGTCGACACGGGGAGGTCCGCGCCGTCCGACGCCTTCCTCGACGTACGCGACCTGAAGATCCACTTCCCGACCGACGACGGCCTGGTCAAGTCCGTCGACGGCCTCAGCTTCCAGCTGGAGAAGGGCAAGACCCTCGGCATCGTGGGCGAGTCCGGCTCCGGCAAGTCGGTCACCTCGCTCGGCATCATGGGCCTGCACACCGTCGGCCAGTACGGCCGGCAGAAGGCCAGGATCTCCGGCGAGATCTGGCTGAACGGGCGCGAGCTGCTCTCCGCGGACCCGGAGGAGGTCCGGCGGATGCGCGGCCGCGAGATGGCGATGATCTTCCAGGACCCGCTGTCCGCGATGCACCCGTACTACACGGTCGGCAACCAGATCGTGGAGGCGTACCGCGTCCACCACGACGTCGACAAGAAGACGGCGAAGAAGCGGGCCGTCGAACTCCTCGACCGGGTCGGCATCCCCGAGCCCGCCAAGCGGTTCGACAACTACCCGCACGAGTTCTCCGGCGGCATGCGCCAGCGCGCGATGATCGCCATGGCGCTCGTCAACAACCCCGAACTCCTCATCGCGGACGAGCCGACCACGGCCCTCGACGTCACCGTCCAGGCCCAGATCCTCGACCTGATGCGGGACCTCCAGAAGGAGTTCGGCTCCGCGGTCGTCATCATCACCCACG
The DNA here is from genome assembly GCF_053589515.1 of Streptomyces sp. NPDC003327. Lineage (NCBI taxonomy): Bacteria > Bacillati > Actinomycetota > Actinomycetes > Kitasatosporales > Streptomycetaceae > Streptomyces > Streptomyces sp. NPDC003327. The sequence continues at coordinate 1,785 of NZ_JBSFSA010000014.1, forward strand.
ACCTCGGCGTCGTCGCCGAGCTCGCCGACGACATCCTCGTGATGTACGGCGGGCGCTGCGTCGAGCGCGGCCCGGCGGAATCCGTCTTCTACGAGCCCCAGCACCCCTACACCTGGGGCCTGCTCGGCTCGATGCCGCGGATCGACCGGGAGCAGACCGACCGGCTCATCCCGGTGAAGGGCAACCCGCCCAGCCTCATCAACGTCCCGAGCGGCTGCGCCTTCAACCCCCGTTGCCCGTACGCCGACGTCCCCAAGGGCGGCGTCACGCGCACCCAGCGGCCCGAGCTGGCACTGGCCGGGGAGCGCCACTACTCCGCCTGCCACATGCCGCAGGAGGAGCGCACCCGGATCTGGACCGAAGAGATTGCGCCGAAACTGTGAGCGAGACCAAGGAATCGACGCCGGAGCCCCTGCTGAAGGTCACCGGCCTGCAGAAGCACTTCCCCATCAGGAAGGGGCTGCTCCAGCGCCAGACCGGTGCCGTCAAGGCCGTGGACGGGCTGGACTTCGAGGTCTACCCCGGTGAGACCCTCGGTGTCGTCGGCGAGTCCGGCTGCGGCAAGTCCACCATGGGCCGGCTCATCACCCGGCTCCTGGAGCCCACGGGCGGCACCGTCGAGTTCCAGGGGACGGACATCTCCCACCTCGGCGTGGCCGGGATGCGTCCGCTGCGCCGGGACGTCCAGATGATCTTCCAGGACCCGTACGGCTCGCTGAACCCGCGCCACACGGTCGGCTCGATCGTCTCCGCCCCCTTCAAGCTCCAGGGCGTCGAGCCCGAGGGCGGAGTGAAGAAGGAGGTCCAGCGGCTGCTCGGCCTGGTGGGCCTCAACCCCGAGCACTACAACCGCTACCCGCACGAGTTCTCCGGCGGCCAGCGCCAGCGCATCGGCATCGCCCGCGCGCTCGCGCTCAAGCCGAAGCTGGTCGTGGCGGACGAGCCCGTCTCCGCCCTGGACGTCTCCATCCAGGCGCAGGTGGTCAACCTCCTGGACGACCTCCAGGACGAGCTCGGCCTCACGTACGTCTTCATCGCGCACGACCTCTCCGTCGTCCGGCACGTCTCCGACCGCATCGCCGTGATGTACCTCGGCAAGATCGTCGAGCTGGCGGACCGGAAGTCCCTGTACGAGGCGCCGATGCACCCGTACACCCGGGCCCTGATGTCCGCGGTGCCGGTGCCGGACCCGCGGCGCCGGGGCGCGAAGAGCGAGCGCATCCTGCTCAAGGGCGACGTCCCCTCGCCGATCGCCCCGCCGTCGGGCTGCCGCTTCCACACCCGCTGCTGGAAGGCGACGGACCTCTGCAAGACCCAGGAGCCGCCGCTCCTGGAGCTCCGGCCGGGCCAGCGGGTGGCCTGCCACCACCCGGAGAACGCGGACGGCCTGACGGTCCCGGCGGCCCGCGAGTCGGTGGACGTCACGATCACGAAGAAGCCGGCCGAGCCGGAGGCGACGCCGGAGCCCCCGGCGAAGCCCGCGTCCGACTCCGCGCCGGAGTCCGCGGCGGAGCCGACGCCGGACCCGGCCCCGGGCCCGGCCCCGGACCCGAGCCCCGAGGCCTGACGCGGCCGGAGCCCCCTGGCCCCAGGGGGCTCCGGCACAATGGGGCCGGTGGTCCACGATCTGTTCAGCCCCGACGTCCAGCACGCCCTGGATCTCGTCGGCATCTTCGTCTTCGCCATCTCCGGCGCCCTCCTCGCCGTCCGCAAGAACTTCGACGTCTTCGGCATCGCCGTCCTCGCCGAGGTCACCGCGCTGGGCGGCGGGCTCCTCCGGGACCTGATCATCGGCGCCGTACCCCCCGCCGCCTTCACGGATCTGGGCTACTTCCTGATGCCCCTGATCGCGACGGTCCTCGTCTTCTTCCTCCACCCCCAGGTGGAGCGCACCCAGCGGGCGGTGAACGTCTTCGACGCCGCCGGGCTCGGCCTCTTCTGCGTGACCGGCACGACCAAGGCGTACGACTACGGCCTCGGGCTCACCTCCTCCGCCGCCCTCGGCCTCGCCACCGCCGTCGGCGGCGGAGTCCTGCGCGACGTCCTCGCCAACGAGGTCCCCTCGCTGCTGCGCTGGGACCGCGACCTCTACGCGGTGCCGGCGATCGTCGGCGCGACGATGGTCGTGCTCTGCATCCGTTTCGACGCGCTGAACGCCCTCACGAGCGGCGCCGCCGTCCTCACCGCCTTCCTCCTGCGGCTGCTCGCGATGCACTACCACTGGCGGGCGCCCCGCGCCTGGAACCGGCGCTCGTCCACCCGCGAGGAGCCCGAAAAAGCTACCGCTCAGTAGTTTCCTGCGGTACCGTCGACGTCATGAGCACGAGCACCGAGACGAGCGCGGCGACGGACGCCGTCGCCCCGGCGGCGGCGAGCGAGTTCGACCGCGACACCGCTGTCACCCTCCGCGAGCCCGGCGTCTACGACGCCGACCTCTCCGCCGGCTGGACGATCATCCACGCCGTCAACGGCGGCTACCTCCTCGCCCTGCTCGGCCGCGCCCTGGGCGACCACCTCCCGCACCCCGACCCGTTCACGATCTCGGCGCACTACCTCACGCCGTCCGTGCCCGGCCCCGCGGTGATCCGCACCGAGACCGTCCGCACCGGCCGCACCCTCTCCACCGGCCAGGCCTCCCTCTTCCAGTACGAGGAGGACGGCACCGAGGTCGAGCGCATCCGCGTCCTCGCCTCGTACGGCGACCTCGACGCGCTCCCCGACGACGTCCGCACCACCGCGACGCCCCCGGCGATGGCCCCCGTCGAGAACTGCTTCGGCGCCTCCGACGGCCCGACCCCGCAGATCCCCGGCTCCTCCGCGATCACCGAGCGCCTCGACATCCGCCTCGACCCGGCCTGCGTCGGCTGGGCGATCGGCGCCCCCTCGGGCAAGGGCGAGATGCGCGCCTGGTTCGGACTCGCCGACGGCCGCGAGCCCGACGCGCTCTCCCTGCTGCTCACCGTCGACGCCCTGCCGCCGACCTCCTTCGAGCTGGGCCTCAAGGGCTGGACCCCGACCGTGGAGCTCACCACCCACGTCCGCTGCCGCCCGGCCCCCGGCCCGCTGCGGGTCTCCATCACCACGCGCAACCTCGCCGGTGGCTTCCTGGAGGAGGACGCCGAGGTCTGGGACACGGCCGGCCGCCTGGTCGCCCAGTCCCGCCAGCTCGCCCGCGCGCCCCGCGGCTGACGGGCGAAGCTTCCGCGCGGCCGGCCCGCACAGCCGGCCGCGCGGGGTGCGACGTCTCCGGCGGGCCCCGGTCGAGGGGCCGCGCGGGGCCGCGTGTGTGGGCCGCGCCGGGCCGCGTCGGTGGGCCGGGCGCCGGGTGGTCGCGGGCGGGCTCGTAGAATCGACCCACCATGGCTTACCTGGACCACGCCGCGACCACGCCCATGCTTCCCGAGGCGATCGAGGCGATGACCGCCCACCTCGCCGTCACGGGCAACGCCTCCTCCCTGCACGCCGCCGGCCGCCGCGCCCGGCGGACCGTCGAGGAGGGCCGCGAGGCCCTCGCCGCCGCACTCGGCGCACGGCCCAGCGAGGTCGTGTTCACCTCCGGCGGCACCGAGGCCGACAACCTCGCCGTCAAGGGCCTCTTCTGGTCCCGCCGCGCCGCCGACCCGCGCCGCGTCCGCGTGCTCGCCAGCCCCGTGGAGCACCACGCGGTCCTGGACGCCGTCGACTGGCTCGCCACCCACGAGGGCGCCGACGTCGAGTACCTGCCGGTCGACCACTACGGCCGGGTCCACCCCGACGCCCTGCGCGAGGCCATCGCCCGCGACCCCGGCTCCGTCGCCCTCGCCACCGTGATGTGGGCGAACAACGAGATCGGCACCGTCCTGCCGGTCCGCGAACTCGCCGCCGTGGCGGCCGAGTTCGACGTGCCGCTGCACGCCGACGCGGTCCAGGCCGTCGGTCAGGTCCCCGTCGACTTCGCCGCCTCGGGCCTCGCCGCGATGACCGTCTCCGGCCACAAGATCGGCGGCCCGTACGGCATCGGCGCGCTGCTCCTCGGCCGTGCCCACAGCCCCGTCCCCGTCCTGCACGGCGGCGGACAGGAGCGGCACGTCCGCTCCGGCACCCTCGACGTGCCCGCGGTCGCCGCCTTCGCCGTCGCCGCCCGCCTCGCCGCCGAGGGCCAGGAGCACTTCGCCCGAGAGATCGGCGCCCTGCGCGACGAACTCGTCGCCGCGGTCCGCAGCGTCGTCCCCGACGCCCTCCTCGGCGGCGACCCCGTCGACCGGCTCCCCGCCAACGCGCACTTCACCTTCCCCGGCTGCGAGGGCGACTCCCTGCTCCTGCTGCTCGACGCCGCCGGCATCGCCTGCTCCACCGGCTCCGCCTGCACCGCGGGCATCGCCCAGCCCAGCCACGTCCTCCTCGCCACCGGCACCGACCCGGACCTGGCCCGCGGCACCCTGCGCTTCTCCCTGGGGCACACCTCCACCCGGGCGGACGTGGCCGCGGTGGCCGAGGCCATCGGACCGGCCGTCGAGCGGGCCCGCACGGCCGGCCTCAGCTGAGCTTCGCCCGCTCCGCCCGCACGAGGCGCAGGTAGCGGTCCCAGTCCCAGTGCGGGCCGGGATCGGTGTGGTCGGTCCCCTCGACCTCGACGTGCCCGATGATGTGCTCCCGGTCGACGGGTATCCCGTACCGGGCGCAGATCCCGGCGGTGAGCCGCGCCGACCCCGCGTACATGGCCGCAGTGAAGTCCTGCGGCCGGTCGACGAAGCCCTCGTGCTCGATGCCGACGCTGCGCTCGTTCATGTCGCGGTCGCCGGCGTGGAACGCCACGTCGAGCTCGCGGATCATCTGCGCCACGTGCCCGTCCGCGCGCACCACGTAGTGCGTGGCCGCGCCGTGCGAGGGGTCCCTGAAGACCTTCAGCGCCGTGGCGTAGCTGCCCTGCACGACGTGGATCACCACCCGGTCGATCGTGAAGTCGTCCGGCCGGTCCGCCCGCCGCCAGTTCGCCCGCGAGGCCGCCGCCCACACGGCCGCCTTGTGGTCGAGCTCCCCCTCGACCCGGTCCCGCTCCATCCCCGGCAGCCGCCACCACAGGCGCCCCAGCTCGTCCCTGGCGTACACGGCCGTGCCCGCCACGGCGGCCGCGCCGCCGATCAGCACGGCGCGCCGCCCCACCCCCTTGTTCGACTTGCTCCCCATGCCCACCAGAACGTTCACCACCGCCGCCGCGGTTCCCGGCGCCCCGTACCCTGGTAGGGCTATGACTAAGACTCTCCGTGTCCTCGCCGCCATGTCCGGCGGGGTGGACTCCGCCGTCGCCGCCGCCCGGGCCGCCGAAGCCGGGCACGACGTGACCGGGGTGCACCTGGCGCTCTCCGCGAACCCGCAGTCCTTCCGTACCGGCGCGCGCGGCTGCTGCACGATCGAGGACTCGCGCGACGCGCGCCGGGCCGCGGACGTGATCGGCATCCCGTTCTACGTGTGGGACCTCGCCGAGCGGTTCCGCGAGGACGTCGTCGACGACTTCGTCGCCGAGTACGAGGCCGGCCGCACGCCCAACCCGTGCCTGCGCTGCAACGAGAAGATCAAGTTCGCGGCGCTGCTCGACAAGGCCCTCGCCCTCGGCTTCGACGCGGTCTGCACCGGCCACTACGCCACCGTCGTCCTCACCGAGGACGGCTCCCGCGAGCTGCACCGGGCCTCCGACATGGCCAAGGACCAGTCGTACGTCCTCGGGGTCCTCGACGAGAAGCAGCTGGCGCACGCCATGTTCCCGCTCGGCGACACCCTCACCACCAAGGAGGAGATCCGCGCCGAGGCCGAACGGCGCGGGCTCGCCGTCGCCAAGAAGCCCGACAGCCACGACATCTGCTTCATCGCCGACGGCGACACGCAGGGCTTCCTCGCCACCCGCCTCGGCCGCGCCGAGGGCGACATCGTCGACGAGTCGGGTACGAAGGTGGGCACCCACGAGGGGGCGTACGGCTTCACCATCGGCCAGCGCAAGGGCCTGCGCATCGGGCACCCCGCCCCGGACGGCAAGCCCCGCTACGTCCTCGACATCTCGCCCGTGAACAACACCGTCACGGTCGGCCCCGCCGAGTCCCTCGACGTCACCGCGCTGACCGCGATCAAGCCCCGCTGGTGCGGCACGGCCCCCGAGGGCCCCGGCCGCTACACCGCCCAGCTCCGCGCCCACGGCGGCGAGACCCCGGTGAGCGCCGCCCTGGAGGACGGCGAGCTCCGCGTCACCTTCGACGAGCCGGTCCGCGGCGTCGCCCCGGGCCAGGCGATCGTGCTCTACGACGGCCCGCGCGTGGTGGGCTCGGCGACGATCGCGACGACGACCCGCCGCACCACCGCGACGACGACGGCCTGACGCCCGGGGCCGGACGCCCCCCGGGGGTCCGGCATGGGGCCCATGGCCGGACGCCCCCCCCGGGAGCCCGCCGGGCGGCCGGGGCGGCCCCCGCTCAGGCCGCCTCGCTCGCCGCGCGCTCCTCCGCCAGGAACTCCACCAGGACCGGAGCCAGGACGTGCGGCGCCACCTGGTGGGTCTGGCCCGTCAGCGTCCGGTGCCGGGCCCGGGGCAGCGCCGACGTCAGGGCCAGCGCCGCCCGGCGCGTCGGCGCCGGGCTCGCGCCTCCGTCGACCACCAGCACGCGCGCGTGGACCTCCGCCGGCACCGTGCCCGCGTAGAGCACCGCGTCGAGCATCGCGCCGTCGTACGCCAGCGTGTGCGCCAGCTCCGCCAGCGCGGACCGCGCGCGCCCCGGCACGCCCCCCGTCGCCGCGAGGAGCAGGTCGAGCGCCGCGTCCCGCCGCCCCCGCCCGACGAGCTCCGCCGCCGCCCGGAGCCGTACGCCCGCGTCCGCCGCGTACGGCGGCTCGAAGACCGCCACCGGGCCCGTCGCCACCCCGGCCGCCACCGCGGCGAGCGCCAGCGCGCCGCCCGTGTCCGCCCCGTGCAGCGCCGCGCCGGCCCCGGCCTCCGCGACCACCGCCGCCAGGTCCTCGACCTCCCGCTCCACCGCGTACGGGCCGGTGTCGCCGCTCGCACCGCGCCCCCGCCGGTCGTACGCCACGACCGAGAAGCCCCCGCGGGCGAGCAGCGCCGCCAGCGGCCGCTCGTCCACGGCCGTGCGCAGCGGTCCGCTCACGAGCACGACCGGGGGCCCGTCCCCGTACCGCTCGTACGCGATCTCCGTACCGTCCGCCGACACGACCCGGCCCCGGGACCCGCTCGGCATGGTGTTCACCTCGTCCATGCCAGTGCAGACCGCGGCCGCCGCCCCAACTCATCGCCGCCCGGCGCACTTTCCCGAAGGAACGTGGAAACCGCTGGCCAGGGCTACGGTGGGGCCATGAACATCTGCGTCTTCCTCTCCGCCGCCGACCTCGACGAGCGCTACACCGCCCCCGCGCGCGAGTTCGCCCGCCGCCTCGGCAAGGCCGGCCACACCCTCGTGTGGGGCGGCTCCGACACCGGCCTCATGAAGGTCGTCGCGGACGGCGTCGAGGAGGCGGGCGGACGGCTCGTCGGCGTCTCCGTCGACTTCCTCGCCCACAAGGCCCGCCCCGGCGCGGACGAGATGGTCGTCGCGAAGGACCTCGCCCAGCGCAAGGCGCTCCTCCTCGCCAAGTCCGACGCGATCGTCGTCATGGTCGGCGGCACCGGCACCCTCGACGAGGCCACCGAGATCCTGGAGCTGAAGAAGCACGGCAAGCACCGCAAGCCGGTGGTCCTGCTCAACACCGAGGGCTTCTACGACGGCCTCCGGGATCAGTTCCGCCGCATGGAGGACGAGGGCTTCCTGCCGCTGCCCCTCACCGACCTCGTCTTCTTCGCCGAGAACGGCGAGTCGGCCCTCGCCCACCTGGAGGCGGAGATCGCCGCCCGCTGATGCGAGCATGGGGACCATGGCTACACATGTGATCACCGGAGCGGGTTCCGGCATCGGCGCGGCCGTCGCGCGCCGCCTCCACGCGCGCGGGGACGAGCTCGTCCTGCACGCGCGCGACGCGGGCCGCGCCAGGGAACTCGCCGCCCGGTTTCCCGGCGCCCGCACCCTCGTCGGCGACCTCGCCGACCCGGACCGGCTCTCCTGGGCCTTCTCGCACCAGACCCTGCCCGAGCGGGTCGACAGCCTCCTGCACATCGCCGGCGTCGTCGACCTCGGGCCGGTCGGCGAACTCACCCCGAAGACCTGGCACCAGCAGCTCGACGTGAACCTCGTCGCCCCCGCCGAGCTCACCCGGCACTTCCTGCCCCAGCTGCGCGTCACCCAGGGCCACGTCGTCTTCGTGAACTCCGGCGCCGGGCTCAACGCGCACGCCGAGTGGGCCGCCTACGCCGCCTCCAAGCACGGCCTCAAGGCCCTCGCGGACGCGCTGCGCCACGAGGAGCACGCCAACGGCGTGCGCGTGACCTCCGTCTACCCGGGCCGCACCGCGAGCCCCATGCAGGCCAAGGTGCACCAGCAGGAGGGCAAGGAGTACGACCCCTCGCGGTGGATCGACCCCGAGTCGGTCGCGACGGCGATCCTCACCGCCCTCGACCTCCCGCGCGACGCGGAGATCAACGACCTGACCGTCCGTCCGGGCCGGTAAGGAGCGCTGGAGATGAGCGACACACGACTGTGGGGCCCGGCCACCGGCGTCGGGTCCCTGCCCGGCGGCGACGCCCGCGAGGCCGCCAAGACGGTCACCGGCTCCTTCGAGGACTTCCCGTACCTCGCCGAACTCCCCGCCCGCGGCCCCGGCGCCGACATGACCGGCCGCACCCTCGGCCTGCTCGTCGACCTCTACGCGCACGTGGAGCCGAGCGGCTGGCGGATCAGCGACCGGCCCGGCCGCGACACCCGCCGTGCCCGCTCCTGGCTCGGCGAGGACCTCGACGCCCTGGAGGAGTTCACCCAGGGGTACGAGGGGCCGCTCAAGGTCCAGGCCGTCGGCCCGTGGACGCTCGCCGCCGCCCTCGAACTGCGCGGCGGCGAGGCGGCGCTCGGCGACCCCGGCGCCTGCCGCGACCTGACCGCCTCCCTCGCCGAGGGCCTCCGCGCGCACCTCGCCGAGGTCCGCAAGCGGGTCCCCGGCGCCCGCGTCGTGCTCCAGCTCGACGAGCCCTCGCTCACCGCCGTGCTGCGCGGGCAGATCCGCACCGCCAGCGGCTACCGCACGCACCGGGCCGTCGACCGGCAGGTCGTGGAGAGCGCCCTGCGCACGGTGGTCGAGGTCCACGACGGCCCGGTGGCCGTCCACTCCTGCGCCCCCGACGTGCCCTTCGCGCTCCTCCGGCGGGCCGGCGCCGCGGCCGTCTCGTTCGACTTCGGACTGCTCACCGAACGTGACGAGGAGCCGATCGGCGAGGCCGTGGAGGCCGGCACCGTCCTCTTCGCCGGTGTGGTGCCCTCCACCGACGGCCCGTTGTCGGACCCGGGCGGTAGCGTCATGGGTGTCAGGACGCTGTGGCGCAGGCTGGGGCTGAATCCGGGGACTCTCGCCGAGTCCGTGGTCGTCACCCCGACGTGCGGGCTCGCGGGCGCTTCGCCCGCCTACGCCCGCGCGGCGCTCGCCCACTGCGTCCGGGCGGCGAGATCGCTCGCGGACAACCCAGAGTGACCGGGTTTCGAGGTACGGGAGGACGGACGAAGGTGGCAGTCGAACAGGGGGCCCCGCCCGCCGAGGCACGGGAGAAGCACGCCGACCTGGCCGAGCAGGTCGAGGAGCACCGCTTCCGGTACTACGTGAAGGACCAGCCGGTCATCAGCGACGGCGAGTTCGACCGGCTCCTGCGCGCCCTGGAGGCGCTGGAGGAGGAGTACCCGGAGCTGCGCACGCCGGACTCGCCGACCCAGAAGGTCGCCGGCCAGTACGAGACCGAGTTCACCGCGGTCGAGCACCGGGAGCGCATGCTCTCGCTCGACAACGTCTTCGACGACGCGGAGCTCGCCACCTGGGCCGAGCGCGTCGCGCGGGACGTCGGCACCCCCGACTTCCACTACCTGTGCGAGCTGAAGGTCGACGGCCTCGCCGTCAACCTCACCTACGAGCACGGGCGGCTGACCCGGGCGGCGACCCGCGGCGACGGCCGCACGGGCGAGGACATCACGCCCAACGTCCGCACGATCGCCGACATCCCCGAGCGCCTCAGGGGCGAGCGCATCCCCGCCCTGGTCGAGGTCCGCGGCGAGGTCTACTTCCCGATGGAGGGCTTCGAGGCGCTCAACGCCCGCCTCGTCGAGGCCGGCGACAAGCCCTTCGCCAACCCGCGGAACGCGGCGGCGGGCTCGCTCCGCCAGAAGGACCCCAAGGTCACCGCCTCCCGCCCGCTCCACATGGTCGTGCACGGCATCGGCGCCCGCGAGGGCTTCGAGATCTCCCGCCTCTCGGAGACGTACGCCCTGCTCCACGAGTGGGGCCTGCCCACCGCCCGGCACAACAAGGTGGTCGGCTCGCTCGACGAGGTGCGGGAGTTCATCACGTACTTCGGCGAGCACCGGCACTCCGTGGAGCACGAGATCGACGGCGTCGTCGTCAAGCTCGACGAGATCCCGCTCCAGGGGCGGCTCGGCTCCACCGCCCGCGCCCCGCGCTGGGCGATCGCCTGGAAGTACGCGCCGGAGGAGGTCAACACCAAGCTCGTCGACATCAAGGTGGGCGTCGGCCGCACCGGGCGCGTCACCCCGTACGCCCAGGTCGAGCCGGTCACCGTGGCCGGTTCCGAGGTCGAGTTCGCCACCCTCCACAACCAGGAGGTGGTGAAGACCAAGGGCGTCCTCATCGGCGACACCGTCGTGCTGCGCAAGGCCGGCGACGTCATCCCCGAGATCCTCGGCCCGGTCGCCGACCTGCGTGACGGCAGCGAGCGCGAGTTCGTCATGCCGGCGGAGTGCCCCGAGTGCGGCACCCCGCTGAAGCCGATGAAAGAGGGCGACATCGACCTCCGCTGCCCGAACGCCCGCACCTGCCCGGCCCAGCTGCGCGAACGCCTCTTCTTCCTCGCCGGGCGCCAGTGCCTGGACATCGAGAACTTCGGAGCGGTGGCCGCCGCCGCGCTGACCCGCCCCCTGGAGCCGGCCGAGCCGCCGCTCCTCGACGAGGGCGACCTCTTCGACCTCACCATCGAGCAGCTGCTCCCGATCAAGGCGTACGTGCTCGACCCGGACAGCGGACTTCCCAAGCGGGACCCGAAGACCGGCGACGAGAAGATCGTCACCGTCTTCGCCAACCAGAAGGGCGAGCCGAAGAAGAACGCCCTCGCGATGCTGGCGAACATCGAGGCCGCCAAGACCCGTCCGCTCGCCCGCTTCATCAACGGCCTATCCATCCGGCACGTCGGCCCGGTCGCGGCCGAGGCGCTGGCCCGCGAGTTCCGCTCCCTGGACCGGATCGAGCAGGCGACCGAGGAGGAGCTCGCGGCCGTCGACGGCGTCGGCGGGATCATCGCGGCCGCCGTGAAGCAGTGGTTCTCCGAGGAGTGGCACCGCGAGATCGTGCGCAAGTGGCGGGCGGCCGGAGTCACCCTGGAGGACGAGGGCGCCGGGGAGGACGAGGGACCGCGCCCCCTGGAGGGCCTGACGGTCGTGGTCACCGGCACGCTCCAGGACTTCACCCGGGATGGCGCAAAAGAATCCCTCCAGAGCCTCGGAGCCAAGGTAACGGGTTCCGTTTCGAAGAAGACCGCCTTCGTGGTGGTCGGTGAGAACCCCGGGTCGAAGTACGACAAGGCGATGCAGCTGAAGGTTCCGGTTCTCGACGAGGACGGGTTCCGCATCCTGCTCGAACAGGGGCCCGAAGCCGCTCGGGAGGCCGCCGTCCCGGTCGCCGGGTGACGCCCCTCCGCCGACGGCGGAAGCTCACCCGTTCGGCGCATACCAGATCCTTAAGGGTGGCCAGGTCGCATTCGGGCAAGACAGGGAGAGCGCTGCCCGCCGGAGCCCTCGGCGGCCTAGTGTGGTGACCGTGCGTCTGGTCCTGCACGGCCGCGCGAGGGCTCTGCGCGGCCGTGGCGCCAGGACACCGGCCCAGTGACATGAGCAACGGCCGCCGTCGGCGACCGCATGACGGACGGCCGGACGACGGACGGCCGCCCGCGGCGGCCCATCGCACACCGACGGCACCGCCGCCTGTGAGAGGGACGGGAATGGAACCGACCGAGAGCGCAGCCCCGGTCGCACGGCCCCGCGGCCGTGCGGTCACCACCGGCTTCACCGCCGGGCTGCCCGCAGCCGTGCTGGGCACCGCCGCGGCCGTGCTCCTCACCGGCCTCCAGCGGGCCCTGAGCACCGGACACGGACTCTTCCCCGACGGCACCGCCGGCTGGTCCCTCGCCGTCCTCACCGGCCTCATCGTCGGCCACCTCGTCGCCCTCGGCCGCGACCGCTGGTGGGGCGGCACCGGCTCCGGCGCCGCCCTCACCCTCGCCGTGCTGCTCCTGTACGGCTGGGTGCCCGCCGGACTCGTCTCGCTCACCGTCGTCGTCCTCGTCGGCGCCGCCCGCCGCCACCGCTGGCGCCAGGGCCTGCTGCACGGCGCCGCCGACATCCTCGGCGTCGGGGCCGCCGCCCTCGTCCTCGCCGTCTTCGGAGACGTACCGAGCGTCGAGGCACCCTGGCAGCCCCTCGACTGGGGGATCGCCGACCTCCCGGAGGTCGTCGTCGCCGCCGGCACCTACCTCGTGGTGACCCGGCTGCTCCTGTGGTACACGCTCGCGCCGCCCGGCCGCGGACTGCCCACCGTCGCCCGCACCGCCCTCCTCCGCCAGGGCCTCGTCGCCGTCGCCCTCCTCGGCATCGCCCCCCTCATCTGCGTCGTCGCCGTCTCCCGGCCGATCCTCCTGCCGCTCTTCGCCGTCCCCCTCATCGCCCTCGACTCCACCCTCTGGATCGCCCGCGCCCGCGCCGAGGAGCAGCTCCGCGACCCGCTCACCGGGCTCCCCAACCGCCAGTGGCTCCTGGAGCGCGCGTGGACCGCCCTGGAGGACGCCGAGGGCGAAGGCGTCCGCGCCGCGCTCGTCCTCATCGACCTCGACCGCTTCCGCTCGGTCAACGACACCCTCGGCCACCTCGCGGGCGACCGGCTCCTCCTCCAGATCGCCGACCGGCTCCGCCTCGCCCTGCCCCGCGGTGCCGAGGCCGCCCGCCTCGGCGGCGACGAGTTCGCCGTCCTGCTGCCCACCGCCGACTCCACCACCAGCGCGCAGCGCGTCGCCCGCCACCTCGTCGCCGAGCTGTCCTCCCCGCTCGACCTCGACGGACTCACCCTCGTCCTGGAGGCCAGCGCGGGCGTCGCCGTCTTCCCCGACCACGCCCGCGACGCCGAGGGCCTGCTCCGCCGCGCCGACGTCGCCATGTACCAGGCCAAGCGCGACCGCACCGGCGTCGAGGTCTACGAGTCCAAGCGCGACTCCAACACCCCCGACCGGCTCGGCCTCCTCGGCGACCTCCGCCGCGCCCTCGACGCGGGCGAGGTCGAACTCCACTACCAGCCGAAGGTCGGCTTCGACGGCCACGTGGCCGGTCTCGAAGCCCTCGTCCGCTGGGTCCACCCCGAGCGAGGGAAGGTTCCTCCGGACGAGTTCATCGCCATCGCCGAGTCCTCCGGCCTGATGCCGCACCTCACCGAGTACGTCCTGGAGACCGCCCTCGCCCAGGTCGCCCGCTGGCGCGCCCAGGGCCTGAACGTCCCGGTCGCCGTCAACGTCTCGCCCCGCGACGTCCACACCCCCGGCTTCGCCGGCGCCGTCGCCGCCCGGCTCGCCCGGCACGGCGTCCCCGCCGGAGCCCTCCAGCTGGAGATAACGGAACACGTCCTCCTCGAGGACCCGCAGCGCGCCGCCGACACCCTGAACGGCCTCACCGGCCACGGCGTCAAGATGTCCCTCGACGACTTCGGCACCGGCTACTCCTCGCTCGTCCACCTGCGCAGGCTGCCGGTGAGCGAACTGAAGATCGACCGCTCCTTCGTCGCCCGGCTCGCCGTGGACACCGAGGACGCCGAGATCGTGCGCTGCACCGTCGACCTCGCCCACTCCCTCGGCCTCCTCGTCGTCGCCGAGGGCGTGGAGGACGACGAGACCTGGGAGCGGCTGCGCGACCTGGGCTGCGACGCCGTCCAGGGCTGGCTCGTCGCCGCCGCCATGCCCCCCGCGGAGGCCACCGCCTGGCTCCTCGCCCGCGGCGAGCACGGCTGGCACCGCCCCTCCGACACGACGGCGGCCGTCGAGCCGGCCCGGCCCTCCGGCCAGGTCGTGCAGTGACGGCCGGGCCGCCCTCCGGGCAAACCGTTTCACGGGCAGCGGTGCGGGCCCCATAGGATTGGGCCAACACCATCAAGCTCACCCCGTGAGGATCCGCATGCCTGGCATCACGCGCGAGGAGGTCGCCCACCTCGCTCGGCTGGCGCGTCTGGAGCTGAAGGGCGAAGAACTCGATCACTTCGCCGGCCAGCTCGACGACATCATCGGCGCGGTCGCCCGCGTCTCCGAGGTCGCCGACCAAGACGTACCGCCGACCTCCCACCCGCTGCCGCTGACCAATGTCATGCGCGCGGACGAGGTCCGTCCGTCGCTCACCCCCGAGCAGGCGCTCTCCGGCGCCCCGGCCCAGGAGCAGCAGCGTTTCAAGGTGCCGCAGATCCTGGGGGAGGACTAAGAAGTCATGACGGACATCAGCATCATCAAGCTCACGGCCGCCGCGATCGCCGAGAAGATCGCCTCCGGCGAGCTGACCGCGGTCCAGGTCACCGAGGCCCACCTCGCCCGCATCGACGCCGTCGACGAGAAGGTCCACGCCTTCCTGCACGTCGACCGCGAGGGCGCCCTCGCGCAGGCCCGCGCCGTGGACGAGAAGCGAGCCCGGGGCGAGAAGCTCGGCCCGCTCGCCGGTGTGCCGCTCGCGCTCAAGGACATCTTCACCACCGTCGGCATCCCGACGACCGTGGGCTCGAAGATCCTGGAGGGCTGGATCCCGCCGTACGACGCGACCCTGGTGAAGAACCTCAAGGCCGCCGACGTCGTCATCCTCGGCAAGACCAACATGGACGAGTTCGCGATGGGCTCCTCCACCGAGAACAGCGCCTACGGCCCGACCGGCAACCCCTGGGACCTGACCCGGATCCCCGGCGGCTCCGGTGGCGGCTCCTCGGCCGCCCTCGCCGCGTACGAGGCGCCCCTCGCCATCGGCACGGACACCGGCGGCTCGATCCGCCAGCCCGCCGCCGTCACCGGCACCGTCGGCGTCAAGCCGACCTACGGCGGCGTCTCGCGCTACGGCATGGTGGCGTTCTCCTCCTCGCTCGACCAGGGCGGCCCCTGCGCCCGCACGGTCCTGGACGCGGCCCTCCTGCACGAGGCGATCGCCGGCCACGACCCGCTCGACTCGACCTCCATCGACGCCCCGGTCCCGCCGGTCGTCGAGGCCGCCCGGAACGGCTCGGTCGCCGGCATGCGCGTCGGCGTCGTCAAGCAGTTCCGCGGCGAGGGCTACCAGGCCGGTGTCGTGCAGCGCTTCGACGAGTCCGTCGAGCTCCTGAAGGAGCTGGGCGCCGAGATCGTCGAGCTGGACTGCCCGACCTTCGACCTGGCCCTCTCGGCGTACTACCTCATCGCGCCGTCCGAGTGCTCCTCGAACCTCGCGCGCTTCGACGCCATGCGCTACGGCCTGCGCGTCGGCGACGACGGCACGCGTTCGGCCGAGGACGTCACCGCCCTCACCCGCGAGGCCGGCTTCGGCGACGAGGTCAAGCGCCGCATCATCCTCGGTACGTACGCGCTGAGCTCCGGCTACTACGACGCGTACTACGGCTCGGCCCAGAAGGTCCGCACGCTCATCACCCGCGAGTTCGAGAAGGCCTTCGAGGAGGTGGACGTCATCGTCTCCCCGACGACGCCCACCACCGCCTTCCCGATCGGCGAGCGCGCCGACGACCCGATGGCCATGTACCTCGCGGACCTGTGCACCATCCCGACCAACCTCGCGGGCAACGCGGCCATGTCGCTGCCCTGCGGCCTCGCGCCCGAGGACGGACTCCCGGTCGGCCTGCAGATCATCGCCCCCGCCATGAAGGACGACCGGCTCTACAAGGTCGGAGCCGCCGTCGAGGCCGCCTTCGTGGAAAAGTGGGGTCACCCGCTGCTCGAGGAGGCTCCGTCGCTGTGAGTGCCATGGCAAAGAAGGCCAAGAACTTCAAGAAGTCGAAGACCGGCGTCTACGTGTCGCTGGCCACCACCGCGTTCGGAGCCGTCAGCGTCGCCAAGCAGGCGAAGCTGGCGCGCAACGACGGCGACGTGCTGCGGCTGGTCGACGCCGCCGTGTCCGCCGCCGCCATCGTTACCGGCCTGGCGATCCTCTACCGGGAGCTGAAGCGCCTGGGCGACGACGACGTCCTGCTGGGCTGAGAGGGAAAGTCTCACCGTGACTGTCACTGAACTGCTGTCGTACGAGGCGGCGCTCGCCGCGTACGACCCCGTCATGGGCCTGGAGGTCCATGTCGAGCTCGGCACCAAGACGAAGATGTTCTGCGGCTGCTCGACCGAGCTGGGCGCCGACGCCAACTCGCAGACGTGCCCGACCTGCCTCGGCCTGCCCGGCTCGCTGCCGGTCGTCAACGCGATCGGCGTCGAGTCCGCCATCAAGATCGGCCTCGCGCTGAACTGCGAGATCGCCGAGTGGTGCCGCTTCGCCCGGAAGAACTACTTCTATCCGGACATGCCGAAGAACTTCCAGACCTCCCAGTACGACGAGCCGATCGCCTTCAACGGCTACCTGGACGTCCAGCTGGAGGACGGCGAGGTCTTCCGCGTCGAGATCGAGCGCGCCCACATGGAGGAGGACACCGGCAAGTCCACCCACATCGGTGGCGCGACCGGCCGCATCCACGGCGCCTCGCACTCGCTGCTCGACTACAACCGCGCCGGCATCCCGCTCATCGAGATCGTCACCAAGCCGATCGAGGGCGCCGGCGAGCGGGCCCCCGAGGTCGCCAAGGCGTACGTGGCCGAACTGCGCGAGCTGATCCGCGCGCTGGGCGTCTCCGAGGCGCGGATGGACAAGGGCCAGATGCGCTGCGACGTGAACCTGTCGCTGCGCCCGAACGGCACCACGACCTTCGGCACCCGCTCGGAGACGAAGAACGTCAACTCGCTCCGCTCCGTGGAGCGGGCGGCGCGCTTCGAGATCCAGCGCCACGCGGCCGTTCTCGCCTCCGGCGGGACGATCGTGCAGGAGACCCGTCACTTCCACGAGGACGACGGCACCACCACCTCCGGCCGCATCAAGGACAACGCCGAGGACTACCGGTACTTCCCGGAGCCGGACCTCGTCCCCGTCGCCCCGTCCCGCGCGTGGGTCGAGGAGCTGCGCAAGGGCCTGCCCGAGCTGCCGCGCGTGCGCCGCAACCGGCTGCGCGAGGAGTGGGGCGTCTCCGAGGTGGAGATGCAGGCCATCCTCAACGCGGGCGCGGTCGACGCCATCGTCGCCACCACCGAGGCGGGCGCGGACGCCGCCTCGGCCCGCAAGTGGTGGATGGGCGAGCTGGCCCGCAACGCCAACGAGAAGGGCGTCTCCCTGGAGGAGCTGCCGATCACGCCGGCGGACGTGGCCCGGGTCTCCGCCCTGGTCGCGGCCGGTGACCTCAACGACAAGCTGGCCCGCCAGGTCATCGAGGGCGTCCTCGCCGGCGAGGGCACTCCGGACGAGGTCGTCGAGAAGCGCGGTCTGAAGGTCGTCTCCGACGACGGCGCGCTCGGCGCGGCCGTCGAGGAGGCCATCGCGGGCAACGCCGCCATCGCCGACAAGATCCGCGGCGGCAAGGTCGCCGCGGTCGGCGCCCTGGTCGGTGCGGTCATGAAGGCCACCCGTGGCCAGGCGGACGCGGCGAAGGTCAAGGACCTGATCCTGGAGAAGCTGGGCGTCAGCGAGGGCTGATCCCGCGCGCGTACGCGAAGGAGGGCGGCCCGCACCGGAGTTCCGGGGCGGGCCGCCCCTCGTCGTTCCCGGCTCCGGCGCGCACCGGCGCCTACCGGGCCGCCCACCCCGCAGGCGGGCCGTCGGTGGCCGTCGGTGGCCTTCGGTGGCCGAAAAGCGCTTGGACTCCCGTCCCGTCCCCTTGGACGTTCACTGGCACGCCGCCACCGGGTCTTCTCGGCGTCATCCCGTCTCACTACCGTCCCCGGCGTACCACCCAATGGCTCGAAGGCGAACCATTGGCCGTCGACTGGAGGTCGCTCTTGTCCCCGGAGATGTCCCGCAGAAGGCTGCTCGCCCTGGGCGGAGGCGCGCTCGGCGCCGCCGCGGCGGGTTCGCTGCTCCCGCCGTCCCTGCAGGCCGCGATGGCCGCGGAGCCGCCGGCCGGGGGCATGGCGGCCGTCCGGCACGTGGTGATCCTGATGCAGGAGAACCGGTCCTTCGACCACTACTTCGGCACCCTCCGGGGCGTCCGCGGCTTCGGTGACCGCAACGCCGTCGAGCTGCCGTCCGGCCGGCCGGTGTTCGAGCAGCCCGCCGGGGCCGGGCGGACCGTGCTGCCCTTCCCGATCCGCGACGCCGCCCGGACGCAGCAGAAGGACCTCCAGTACATCGGCGACCTCGACCACTCCTGGAGCGGCGGCGCCAAGGCCTGGCGCGGCGGCTGGATGGACGGCTGGGTCTCGGCCAAGACCGCCGCCACCATGGCGTACTACGACCGCCGGGACATCCCGCTCCACTACGAGCTCGCCGACACCTTCACCATCTGCGACGCCTACCACTCGTCCGTCCACACCTCGACGAGCCCCAACCGCAACCACCTGTGGTCCGGCTGGACCGGCTACGAGGCCGACGGCAGCCGCGCCGTCACCAACGCCGCCTACGCCGAGGGCACCCATCCCGGCTACGGCTGGCCGACCTACGCCGAGCGGCTCGAAGCGGCCGGGCGGAGCTGGAAGACGTACACCGAGTGGGAGAACTTCACCGACAACAACATCGAGTTCTTCACCCGCTTCAAGAAGATCGCCCGCAAGGCGCTCGCGCGGACCGGCGGGCACACCTTCATGGAGTCGTTCTACGCCGCCGTGCGCGACACCGACGACACCGCCGAGCGGACCCGGCTCCTCGGCCTCCTGGAGGAGGGCGTCGCGACGCTCGACCCCACGGAGCGCTCCCTCTTCGAGCGCGGCCTGCGCCGCGTGGAGTCCGGCACGCTCGCGGACGCCTTCCGCGCCGACGTCGCCGCCGGCACTCTGCCCGAGGTCTCCTACCTCGTGCCCTCCGCGATCGACTCCGAGCACCCCGGCTCCTCCTCGCCGATCGCCTCCGCCACCCTCGTCTACAAGGTGCTCGACGCCCTCGGCTCCCACCCGGACGTCTGGCGCCACACCGTCGTCCTGATCAACTACGACGAGAACGACGGCTTCTTCGACCACGTGCCGCCGCCGGTGCCGCCGGCCGAGAACACCGACGAGCGCTGGAAGGGCCTGCCCACCGGCCTCGGCATCCGGGTCCCGCTGCTCGTGGTCTCCCCGTGGTCGATCGGCGGCTACGTCTGCTCCGAGACCTTCGACCACACCTCCGTGATCCGGTTCCTGGAGCGGCTGACCGGCATCGAGGAGCCCAACATCACCCCCTGGCGCCGTGCCGTCACCGGTGACCTCACCTCCGCGTTCGACTTCAGGCGGCCCCGTCGGCAGCCGCCCGTCGAGCAGCCGGGTCCGATCCCGCCCTTCACCGGCCGCTGGCGGCCGCAGCCCCCGGCCGTCCAGTCGATGCCCGTCCAGGAGCCCGGCGTACGGCCCGCCCGCCCCCTGCCGTACCAGCCGGACGCCTCCGCCACCGTCGGCGCGGGCTCCGTCACGGTCGCCCTGAGCAACCGGGGCAGGGCGAGCGCGCACGTCGCCCTCTATCCGTACGCGGGCGAGTTCGCCGTCCCGCAGCACCGGGACGTCAGGGGGACGGGGGAGTGGACCGTCCCCGTCACGGGCGAGCGCTACCGCTTCACCATCACCGGTCCCAACGGCTTCCGCCGCGAGTTCGAGGGCCCCGCCACGGGCGGCGCCGAGCTCTCCAGCCGGATCGACCACCACGACCGTGACCTGCACCTCACCGTACGGAACACGGGGGACGCCCCCGTCGCCGTCACCGTCCGGCCGCTCGGTTACGTGGACGAGGCGGACCTCGGCGACTGGACCAGGACCGTCACGGTGAAGCCCGGGAAGTCCCGTACGGTCGTGCACTCCGCCGCCGACGCGCACGGCTGGTACGACATCGAGGTGACCGGGCCCGACGGCTTCCGCCGACGGCTCATGGGCCACATCGAGAACGGGCGCCCCTCGGTCTCCGGCTGATCCGGGGGGTCTCCGGCTGATCTCGGGGTCTCCGGCCGGCCGGCGGGTCTCACCGGCCGGCTGTGAGGATCGACACGAAAGGGGCAAATGATCTCCCCGGGCTGCGACAGTTGCCCCATACAGGTCATGCGTTCTTTACGGGCCGTTCCCGGTGAAGATCCACGAACCCTCCAGGGAGCACGTCCTTTGGCAGCCATCGCCCGATGGTGCGTCCGGCACCGTCTCGTCGCCGTCCTCCTCTGGGTCCTCGCCCTCGTCGGGGCCGGCACCGCGGCCGCCCTGGCCGGCGGCGCGTACTCCAACGACTACGAGGTCCCCGGCACCGAGTCGGGCCGGGCCACCGCCCTGCTCGAACGGGGCTTCCAGGGCCTCGGCGGCGACAGCGACACCATCGTCTGGCACAGCGAGGGCGGCAGCGTGCGCGCCGACGCCGTCGAGCAGCGCGTGACCGGCATGCTCGACCGGGTCGCCGAACTCCCCGGCATCGCCTCCGTCACCTCTCCGTACGGGCAGGCCGCGGGCCACGGGCAGATCAGTGAGGACGGGCGCACCGCCTACGCCACCGTCACCTTCCACCAGCAGGCCGACGACATTCCCCCGGCCCAGGCCGAGGCGCTCGTCACCACCGCCAAGGCGGCCGAGGCCGACGGCCTGCGGGTGGAACTCGGCGGCAGCGCCATCGCCCTCACCGAGGCCCCCGGCGGCCACATCGCCGAGGTCGTCGGCGTCGTCGTGGCGGCCGTCGTCCTCTTCCTCGCCTTCGGCTCGCTCGCCGCCTCCGCGCTGCCCATCGCCACCGCCCTCGTCGGCGTCGGCATCGCCTACTCCGGGATCGTGCTCCTCGGGCACGTGATGACCGTCGCCGACTTCGCCCCCATGCTGGGCATGCTCATCGGCCTCGGGGTCGGCATCGACTACGCCCTCTTCATCGTCACCCGGCACCGCAAGGGCCTGAAACGGGGCCTGCCCGTCGCCGAGGCCGCCGAGACCGCCGTCGCCACCACCGGCCGCGCCGTCGTCTTCGCCGGGGCCACCGTCTGCATCGCCCTGCTCGGCATGCTCATCCTGCGGCTCGGCTTCCTCAACGGCGTCGCCCTCGCGGCCTGTCTGACCGTCGTCCTCACCGTCGCCGCCTCGGTGACCCTGCTGCCCGCGCTGCTCTCCCTCATCGGCATGCGGGCGCTGTCCCGGCGCGAGCGCAGGACCCTCGTGGAGCACGGGCCGCAGCCCGAACTCCCCACCGGTTTCGCCGCCCGCTGGTCCGCCTTCGTCGAGCGTCACCCCAAGCTGCTCGGGGCCGTCGCCGCCGTCGTGATGACCGTCCTGGCGCTGCCCACCCTCTCGCTCCACCTCGGCACCTCCGACCAGGGCAACAACCCGGCCACCGCGACCACGCGCCAGGCCTACGACCTGCTCGCCGACGGCTTCGGACCCGGCGTCAACGGGCCGCTGACCCTCGTCGCGGGACTCGACGGCGCCGACGACCGGGTCGCCCTCGACGGGCTGCCCGAGACGCTCGCCGCCACCCGGGGCGTCGCGGCCGTCTCCCCGGTGACGTACAACAGCTCCGGCGACACCGCCGTCCTCACCGTCGTCCCCGACTCCTCGCCCCAGTCGCGGGCGACCAGCGACCTCGTCGACCGGCTCCGGCACGACGTGCTCCCCGAGGCCGGGAACGGCACCTCCCTCCAGGTGCACGTCGGCGGCGTCACCGCCTCCTACGACGACTTCGCCGAGATCATCGTCGGCAAGCTGCCGCTCTTCGTCGGCGTCGTCGTCGCCCTCGGCTGCCTGCTGCTCCTGCTCGCCTTCCGCTCCCTCGGCATCCCGCTGAAGGCCGCCGTCATGAACATCGCCGCCGTCGCCGCCGCCTTCGGCATCGTCGTCGCGATCTTCCAGTGGGGCTGGGGCAGCGAACTCCTCGGCCTCGGCAGCGCCGGCCCGATCGAGCCGTTCCTGCCCGTGATCATGGTCTCCGTCCTCTTCGGGCTCTCCATGGACTACCAGGTCTTCCTGGTCAGCCGGATGTACGAGGAGTGGCTGGAGACCGGCGACAACCGGCGGGCCGTCCGCGTCGGCCTCGCCGAGACCAGCCGCGTGATCAACTCCGCCGCCGTCATCATGATCTCGGTCTTCCTCGCCTTCGTGCTCTCCGGCGACCGGGTCATCGCGATGTTCGGCATCGCGCTCGCCGCCGCCGTCGCCCTCGACGCCTTCGTCCTGCGCACCCTCCTCGTCCCCGCCCTCATGCACCTGCTCGGCGGGGCGAACTGGTGGCTGCCCCGGCGCCTCGACCGCGTCCTGCCCCGCATCAGCATCGAACCCCCCGAGTGCCGGGAGACCGCGGACGCCCGTGCGAAGATCATCCCCGCACAACGAGCGACCGCTCCGACCGCGGAGGAGAACGACGATGTTCGCGATATCGCTGGGTGACGACGGTGCCGAGCTCCGGCCCCTGGAGCCCTGGCAGGCCGAGGAGTTCCTCGCCCACATGGACCGGGGCCGTGACTTCATCGGCGAGCACATCCTGCTCGCCGACGCCGTGACCGACCTCGCATCGGCCCGCTCCTTCCTCCGCGCGTACGCGGAGAAGGCCATGAACGACACCGGCCGCATCTACGGCATCTGGGCCGACGGCACCCTCGTCGGCGGCGTCCTCTTCCGCGTCATGGACGTCCCGGGCGGACTGGCCGAGGCCGGCTGCTGGCTGGAGCCCTCCGCCGCGGGCAAGGGCCTCGTCACCCGGGCCTGCCGGGTGATCATCGACTGGGCGATCCTGGAGCGCGGCCTCCACCGCGTCGAGTGGCGCGCCTCCGCCGCGAACACGGCGAGCCTGGCCGTCGCGCGCCGCCTCGGCATGACCAGGGAGGGCGTGCTGCGGGAGAACTACCTCCACCGCGGCTCCCGCGCCGACACCGAGCTGTGGGCCGTCCTCGCCGACGAATGGCGGGCCGCCGCCGAGCGGCGAGCCTAGGCACGCGCGGACCCCCCGGCACGCGGAGGCCGCCCCGGTACGTAGGGACGGGTCCCGGCCCCTCCTAAGGACCCCCGGGACCCGCCTAAGGACCCCCGGGGCCCGAACATGCGGCACACGCCCGATGTGGCCCCCTCCCCTGGGACACGAAGGTAGAGGCATCGCAGAGAGCGACACCGACACCTGACACACCAGGGAGCACCCGATGTTCGAGTACGAACTCCACCGCATGCACCACGCCGAGCTCGTCCGCGAGGCCGCCGCCCACCGCCTCTCCCGCGAGGCGACCGCCACCGGCGGGCGCACCGGACTCCTCGGCCGCCGACACGGCGACCAGGGCACGGAAGGACGGGTGAGCGACGGCGACCAGCGCACCCGCTTCGCACGGGCCGCGTGACCCCGTATGGGTGACGACACGGGCGCCTGTGCGATGCTCGGCGCCGTGGAGACCAGGTCAGTCAGCCCCGTGTTCGTCGGCCGCGCCGGCGAACTCACCGCCCTCGCCGAGGCGCTCTCCCGCGCGACCGCGGGAGAGCCCCAGGCCCTGCTCGTCTCCGGCGAGGCGGGCGTGGGCAAGACCCGCCTCATCGAGGAGTTCCTCGACGCCGCCTGCGCACGGGACGCCGTCATCGCGGTCGGCGGCTGCGTCGAACTCGGCGCCGACGGACTGCCGTTCGCGCCCTTCTCCGCCGCCCTGCGCGCGCTGCGCCGCCGTCTCCCCGACGAACTGACCGCCGCAGCCGACGGCCACGAGGGCGAACTCGCCCGGCTCCTCCCCGAACTCGGCGACCCCGGCAGCCACGAGCCGTCCGACGAGGACGCCACCGCCCGCCTCTTCGAGCTGACCGTCCGCCTCCTCGAACGGCTGGCCGCCGACCGCACCGTCGTGCTCGTCCTGGAAGACCTCCACTGGGCCGACGCCTCCACCCGCCACCTCCTCACCTACCTCCTGCGCACCCTGCGCCGCGGCCGGATCGTGGTGGTCGCCAGCTACCGCGCCGACGACATCCACCGCCGCCACCCGCTCCGCCCCCTCCTCGCCGAACTCGACCGCCTCCGCACCGTCCGCCGCATCGAACTGGCCCGCTTCACCCGTGCCGAGGTGCACCGCCAGCTCACCGGAATCCTCGCCGCCGAACCCGACCCCGGCCTCGTCGACGAGGTCTTCGAACGCTCCGACGGCAACGCCTTCTTCGTCGAGGAACTCGTCGTCTCCCACGCCGCCGGCTGCGCCGCGGGACAGCTCAGCGACTCCCTGCGCGACCTGCTGCTCGTCCGGGTCGAGACGCTCCCCGAGGACGCCCAGCGGGTCGCCCGGATCGTCGCCGAAGGCGGCTCCACCGTCGAACACGGCCTCCTCGCCGCCGTCGCCCGCCTCGGCGAGGACGAACTCATCGAGGCCCTGCGCGCCGCCGTCGGCGCCAACCTCCTCCTCGCCGTCCCCGACGGCGACGGCTACCGCTTCCGCCACTCCCTCGTCCGCGAGGCCGTCAGCGACGACCTGCTCCCCGGCGAACGCTCCCGCCTCAACCGCCGCTATGCCGAGGCCCTGGAGGCCAACCCGGCGCTCGTACGCCCCGAGGAGCGCGCCACCCGCCTCGCCACGTACTGGTACCACGCCCACGACCCGGCCAAGGCCCTCCCCGCCGTCCTCCGGGCCTCCGTCGAGACCCGCAAGCGCCACGCCTACGCCGAGCAGCTCCGCCTGCTCGAACGGGCCATGGAGCTGTGGGACGACGCCCCCGCCGCGGTCCGAGACGCCCTCCGGCCCCTGGACCACGCCGAGTCCTACCCGCCGTGCGGCTGCGACCCCGAGACCACCCCCCTCCGCTATCTGGACCTGCTCGCCGAGGCCGCCGTCGCCGCCCGGCTCTGCGGCGAACGCGAACGCGCCCTCAAGATCGTCAAGACCGCCCACCGCCTCCTCGACGGCGAGGACGAGCAGCCCGACCCGCTGCGCGCCGCCTGGTTCTGGACCGAGCGGGCCCGTCTCCAGTCCAACCTCGGCCGCGGCGACGGATGGGCCGAGATCGCCCGCGCCCAGGAACTCGTCAAGGGCCTGCCGCCCTCCGCCGTCCACGCCGTCGTCCTCGCCGGCGCCGCGGGCTGGGGCATGCTCCGCAAGCCCGGCCCCGACTCCCTCGCCGCCGCCGAACGCGCCGTGGAGTACGCCCGCCTGGTCAAGGCCGAGGCCACCGAACTCAACGCCCGCCTCACCCTCGGCACCATCATGGTCGCCGCAGGCGACCGCGAGGCCGGTCTCGCCGAGATGCACGCCGTCCGCGAACGGACCACCTCCCTCGGCCAGTTCCACGAGGCCGCCCGCGCCCACATCAACATCTCCTCCGCCCTGGAGTCCCTCGGCCGCTCCCGCGAGGCCGTCGACCTCGCCACCGAGGGCATCGAACTGGCCCGCACCCGCGGCCTCGCCGACAGCACCGCCTGGATCCGCGGCAACAAGGCCGAATCCCTCTTCTCCCTCGGCCGCTGGGACGAGTCCCGCGCCGAGGCCGAACTGCTCCTCTCCTCCGCGACCAGCACCAAGCCCCGCGGCTCCGCCCACCTCCGGCTCGCCCACATCGCCGCCTCCCGCGGCGAGACCGCCGCCGCGGCCGCCCACCTCGCCGAGGCCCGCACCGTCTACGGCACCCGCGACCCGCTCCCGCAGTACACGCTCCCCACGGCCGGGATCGCCGCGGTCGTCGCCGCCGCCGAAGGCCGCCTCACCGACATCCGCGCCGACATCGCCGCCGCGCCCGACGCCGGTTTCCCGCCCGGCACCCACCGCTACGGCTGGCCGCTGCTCCTCGTCGCCGTCGCCGCCGAGGCCGACAGCCGCGGACTGCCGGCCGCCGAGGAGGGCCGCGCCGAGGCGCTCGCCGCGATCCGACGCTGCGTCCGCGGCCTCGCCGCCCCGGACCCCGTCTGGGCCGCCCACGCGGCCCAGGTCTCCGAGGAACTCGCCCGCGCCGAGGGCCGCCAGACCGCCGCCCGCTGGGCCGACGTCGTCGCGGCCTGGACGACCCTCGACCGCCCCCACCAGCTGGCCCGCGCCCGGCACCGCCTCGCCGACGCCCTCCTCGTCGAGGGCGGCCGCCGCGAGGAGGCCGCGGCCCTCCTGCGCGAGGCCCACGCCACCGCGGTCGCCCTCGGCGCCCGGCCGCTCCGCGAGGACGTCGAACTCCTCGCCGCCCGCGCCCGCCTCTCCCTGGCCCCGGAGGAGCGGCCCGAGACCCCGGCGGACCCCGGCGAGGACACCTTCGGCCTCACCCCGCGCGAGCAGGACGTCCTCCGGCTGGTCGCCAGGGGACGCACCAACCGTCAGATCGCCGAGGAGCTGTTCATCTCACCGAAGACCGCCAGCGTCCACGTCTCCCACATCCTGGCCAAGCTCGGCGTCGCGGGCCGGGGAGAGGCCGCGGCCCTGGCCCACCGGCTCCACCTCCTCGACCCGGTCGGCTGACCCCGGGGTCGCCGTCCCCCGCGCCTCCCGCCCCCGGTCCGACCGCCCTCACCCCGTCTCCAGCCGGAGGATCCGGTCGTCCCCGGACTCCGGGGTGCCCCGGGTGTCGGTCTCGCTGGTCACCAGCCAGAGTCTGCCGTCGCCGCCCGCCAGCACCGTCCTCAGCCGGCCGTACTCCCCGGACAGGAAGGCCTCCGGTTCCCCCGACCGCTCCGCGCCGGAGAGCGGCACCCGCCACAGCCGCTCGCCGCGCAGCCCCGCCATCCAGATCGCGCCCCGCGCGAACGCGATCCCGCTGGGGGAGGCCTCGGAGGTCGGCCACTGCGCCACCGGGTCCACGAACCCCGAACGCCCGGCCCGCCCCTCGGCGGCCGGCCAGCCGTAGTTCCCGCCGGGACGGATCAGATTCAGCTCGTCCCAGGTGTTCTGGCCGAACTCCGCCGCCCACAGCCGGCCCCCGTCGTCCCAGGCGAGGCCCTGCACATTGCGGTGACCGGAGGAGTAGACCACCGAACCGGCGAAGGGATTGCCCGGGGCCGGCCGGCCCTCCGGCGTCATCCGCAGGATCTTGCCGCCCAGCGAATCCCGGTCCTGCGCGAGCCCCGTCTCGCCCGTCTCTCCCGTCCCCGCGTACAGCATCCCGTCCGGCCCGAACGCGATCCGCCCGCCGTTGTGCACGACGCCCTTCGGGATGCCGGTCAGCACCTCCTCCGGCGCCCCGAGCCGGTCGCCCGCCCCGCCGCCGTACCGCATGCGCACGATCCGGTTGTCCGACTCCGCCGTCAGGTACGCGTACACCCAGGGCCCGCGCACCGCGAGCCCCATCAGGCCGCCCTCACCGCCCGGGACCACCCCCGGCACCTCGCCCAGCGGGGTCTTCGCGCCCGTCCGGACGTCCACCCGGGTCACCGTCCGCTCGTCGCGCGAGGAGACCAGCAGATCACCGCCCGGCAGCGCCGCGAGCCCCCACGGCGACCTCAGCCCCTCCGTCAGCGTCCCGGCCACCGACAACCGCCCCGCGGCGGGCGACGACGCCGCCGCGGAGGGGCCCGGCGCCGACGAGGACGAGGACGGCGGCGCGGCGACGGAGGAGGCCGGAGGAGCCGTACCGGAGCTCTCCCCGCCCCCGCCCGACGAGCAGCCCGCCACCAGCACGAACACGGCGGCGCCCCACAGGGCCTTCACCTTCACCACAGCAGGACGGCTCATGGCACGGTCCCCTTCGACGTCGAGCGGCATCCCTTCACCCTTGATACACCGCTCGACCCGATCAGGTTCCCGCCCGCGCCGCGCCGCGGGCTCCGCCCCTCAGTCCCACGACCCCCGGGGCGCCGGAAGCGCCTCGATCTCCGCCAGGTCCCGCTCCGTCAGCCGCAGCGCCGCCGCCCCCGCGTTCTCCACCGCCCACCGCTCCCGCTTCGCACCCGGCACCGGCACCACGTGCCGCCCCCGGCCCAGCACCCAGGCCAGCGCCACCTGCGCCGGGGTCACCGCCGCCCCGTGCCGCGCCGCGACCCGTCGGAGCCCCGCCACCAGCGGCTGGTTCGCGGCCATCATCTCGGCCGTGAAGCGCGGGTGCCTGGCCCGCGGGTCGTCCGGCTCGAAACCGCCGCCAGGCGTCAGCGTCCCCGTCAGATACCCGCTCGCCAGCGGCATCGCGGCCAGGAACCCGACGCCCCGCGCCTCGCACCACGGCAGCAGCCGCCCCAGGGCCTCCGGCGACCAGACCGACAGTTCGGCCTCCACCGCCGCCACCGGGAAGACCTGCTGGATCCGCTCCAGCTGCCGGATCGTTCCCTCGTACACGTCCCGCGTCCCGCCCCGCCGGGCCGGCCGGGCGCCCACGGCGCAGAGCCCCAGCGCCCGCACCTTCCCCGCCGCCACCAGCTCGGCCATCGCCCCCCAGGTCTCCTCGACCGGCACCTCGGGGTCGGCCCGGTGCAGCTGGTAGAGGTCGATCACATCGGTCTGCAGCCGCCGCAGCGAGGCGTCGCAGGCCCGACGCACGTACCCCGGCCTGCCGTTGGCGACCACGTGCTGGTCGCCGACGAGCAGCCCGCACTTCGTCGACACGAAGACGTCCGCCCGCCGCTCCTTCAACACCCGCCCCAGCAGTAGCTCGTTGGTGAACGGTCCGTACATGTCGGCGGTGTCCAGCAGGCTCACCCCGGCGTCGAGCGCCGCGTGCACGGTCCGCAGCGAACGGTCGCCGCGCTGCTGCGAACGGCTGTAGCCCCAGCTCATCGGCATGCACCCCAGGCCGATCGCACCCACGTCGAGCGCCGTCGCCCCGATAGTCCTGCGCTCCACCTGCCGGTACCCCTCCCTGTGCCGTCCCCCAAAGTAACCAATGGCGCGCCGGATTCTTCGCATAGCCTCCCGGTCATGACCTTCGCATCCACCACCGCTGACGTGTGGCTTCCGATTCCGGCGGCCGAGATCGACGGCCTGCCGGAGCCGGCCGCCTCGGGGCTCAACTACCGCTTCTGGGACGGCGGACCGGATTTCCCCGCCGATCCCGCGGACTGCGTCTTCTACGTCGTCCCGTACATGAAGGGCTCGGAGATCGCCGTCCGCCCGCTGGCCTCCATGACCTCGCTGCGGGCCGTGCAGACCCTCTCCGCCGGGATCGACCACGTCACTCCCGGCCTCGGCTCGCTCCGCCCCGGCGTCTCCGTCTGCAACGCCAAGGGCGTCCACGAGGCCAGCACCGCCGAACTCACCCTCGCGCTGATCCTCGCCTCCCTGCGCGGCATCCCCGGCTTCGTCCGCGGCCAGGACGCCGAGGAGTGGCGGGCCGGCTTCTACCCCGCACTCGCCGACAAGTCCGTCCTGATCGTCGGGTACGGATCGATCGGCGCCGCCATCGAAGACCGGCTCGCACCCTTCGAATGCGCGCGGGTGGAGCGCGTCGCACGCTCCGCGCGCACCACAGGGCGCGGACCGGTCCACGCCCTCGCCGACCTTCCCGCGCTGCTGCCCGAGGCCGACGTGGTCGTCCTGTCGACTCCGCTCACGCCCGCGACCAGGCACCTCGCCGACGCCGCCTTCCTGGGACGGATGAAGGACGGCGCGCTCCTGGTGAACGTCGCCCGCGGCCCGGTCGTCGACACCTCCGCGCTGCTCAAGGAGGTGGAGACCGGTCGGATCACGGCGGCGCTCGACGTCACCGATCCGGAACCGCTGCCGGCCGGGCATCCGTTGTGGCACGCTCCCGGTGTCCTGATCAGTCCCCATGTGGGAGGTTCCACTTCGGCGTTCATGCCGAGGGCCAGGCGGCTGGTCGCGGGACAGCTGCGGCGCTTCGCGGCGGGGGAGGAGCTGGCGAACGTCCTCCTCACCACCTGACGGCGGCGCGGTGAACGCGCCCCCGCCGCGCGCCGCTCACAAGCCCCCAGCCAGTCACGGAGAGTACTCCGCCCCTGTCCCTGAGTGACGATCCTGGTGTATCGTCCCGGAAAGGGGGTCTGCGTCGAGTACGGACTGACGCCGGGGAGCGAAGTGACGGGACATCAGATTCCGAGGGGGGCGACGGGTGACGTACGGCCGAAGGACCGACGGACCGGCGCGGCGACGCCGCTGCCGACGACCCTTGCGCGTCTCGCCGCCGGGCTTGTGCACGCGGTGCCTGACCAGCCTGTGCCGCACCCGGCCGAGTGCGTGGCCGGGGCGCCGGGCCCCGGCGACGGCCGGACCGCCGCGGCCGCCGAACCGACCGCCGAGCCGGCCTCCGCAGCTGCCGCCCGCCGCGCACCGGCGGACGCCGGCCGCCCCGCCGTGTCCGCCCCCGGCGGCCGCGCGGCGCTCCACCACCTCGACGGGCACGCCCACGGTGGCGGCCAGGCGCCACCGGCCCGGCCGCGCCACCCCGCGGGGCGCGAGCGCCCGGCCGCGGAGGACCCGGTGAGCGCGCCGGGGGCGCTCATCGGCCACGGCCCCGCCGGAGGGGACCACGGCCACGGTGACCCCGGCCGCCCCGGCCGCGCGCATCCGGTCCCCGGCCGTCCCGACGGCGGGCATCCCGCACCCGGACGTCCCGGCCCCGTCGTCCCCCGCCGCCGTGAGCCGGCGAGCCCGGAGGGCGGCGGAGGCCGCTCCGGAACCGGCTCCGTCCGTGCCCAGGTCGCCCTCGGCCTCGTCTGCGCCGGCTACACGGCGGGCGCGGCACTCGGCTGGGGGACGCCCCGACTCGCGGTGTTCATGGGCGACTTCGGGCTGAGCATCGCCGCGCTCGCCGCCGCGGTCTCCTGCTTCCTGTACGCCAGGACCCACCGCGGCGGCACCCGCCCCGCCTGGCTGCTCTTCGCGTTCTCCTCGTTCATGGCCGCCGCGGGAAACGCCGTCTGGGGGTGGTACGAGGTCGTGCTCCGCCAGGAGGTTCCCGACTCCTCCGTGGCGGACCTCTTCTTCCTGCTCTTCGCCCCGCCCGCCATCGTCGGACTCCTCGTCCTCGCCAAGAAGCCCGTCACCCGGGCCGGCTGGGTCTGCCTGGGGCTCGACGCCTGGCTCATCGGCGGATCCCTCCTGACGCTCTCCTGGAGCCTCGCCCTCGCCCACACGGCCCACTTCCAGGGCGAGTCCGTCGCCCAGGCCGCGCTGTCGCTGGCGTACCCGCTCCTCGACATCGCGCTCGTCAGCATGGTCCTGGCGCTGCACTTCCGGCGCTCCCATACGAACCGCTCGGCGACCAACACCGCCATCGCCGCGCTCGCCCTCACCGTGCTGTGCGACGCGCTCTTCACCTCGCCCCTGCTCCGCGAGAACTACGCCTCGGGGCAGCTCCTCGACGCCGGCTGGTTCGCCGGCTCGCTGCTCCTCGCGTACGCCCCCTGGGGCGTGCGGAGACCGCCGGAGGGCGGGGCCGCCGCCGCGCGCGGCCAGCGGCTCCACAGCCGCCCCGTCGCCGGTTCGCTCGCCGCCCTCACGCCGTACCTCGCCGCCGCCGTCTGCACGCTCGGCATCCTCTACAACGTCGTCGAGGGACGCCGGGTCGACCGCGTCGTCGTCCTCACCGGCTGCACCGTCGTGCTCGCGCTCGTCGTCCGCCAGGGCATCATGCTCCTCGACAACATCGCCCTCACCCACGAACTGGCCCACAAGGAGAACCACTTCAGGTCGCTCGTGCAGGGCTCCAGCGACGTCATCATGATCGCCGCGCCGACCGGTGTGCTCCGCTACGTCAGCCCGGCCGCCTCCGGGGTGTACGGACGGGACGCCGAGGAGCTCATCGGCTCCGAGCTCGCCTCCCTCATCCACCCCGAGGACCTGGGGGCCGTCGTCCACGAGGTGCGCCGCTTCCTGGCCGCCTCCCCGGCCGAGGAGCCCACCACCCGGATCGAGTGCCGCTTCCGCTCAGGCCGCGGCGACTGGCTCCACGTCGAGTCCACGGTCAACCGGCACCAGGGCGGCCTCATCTTCAACAGCCGCGACGTCACCGAACGCGTCCGGCTCCAGGCCCAGTTGCAGCACAACGCCGAGCACGACCCGCTCACCGACCTGCCCAACCGGGCCCTCTTCACCCGGCGGGTCCGCCAGGCCCTCGGCGGCCGACGGGCCTCCGACCCCGGCACCGCCGTGCTCTTCATCGACCTCGACGGCTTCAAGGGGGTCAACGACCGCCTCGGCCACCAGGCGGGCGACGACCTCCTCGTCCAGGCCGCCCGCCGCCTCCAGGAGTCCGTACGCGCCGGGGACACCGCCGCGCGGCTCGGCGGCGACGAGTTCGCCGCCCTCATCCTCGGCGACGGCACCCGCGACCAGGAGGCCCGCGAGGGGCAGGTCCAGGAGATCGCCGACCGGCTGCGCCTCACGCTCTCCCAGCCGTACCGGGTCGACGGCGGGAACGAGGTGCGGGTCGCCGCCTCCATCGGCGTCGCCTTCGCGGAGCCCGGCATCGGCGCGGGGGACCTCCTGCGCAACGCCGACCTCGCCATGTACCGCGCCAAGGCCGGCGGCAAGGACCGCGTCGAGCTCTACAGGCCCCAGATGCAGGCCGAGGTCGTCCGCCGCACCGAGGTCGCCGCCCGGCTGCGCACCGCCCTGCACGAGGGCGAGTTCGCCCTGCTCCACCAGCCCGTCGTCGACCTCGCCACCGGTCGGATCTCCGCCGTCAGCGCCCAGGCCCGCTGGCGCTCGACCCAGGGCATCCTCTTCACCCCCGCCGAGTACCTCCGCGTCACCGACGACGGCGCGCGCACCGCCGAGCTCGGCCGCTGGCTCCTGGAGCAGGCCGTGGAGCAGGCCGCCGAGCGGGCGGGAATCGGCCACCGCACCCCCGTGGCCATCCGGCTCCCGGCGAGCCGGCTCCTCGACCGCTCCCTGCCCCTCGGATCCGTGGAGTCCCTGCTCACCCGGCACGGACTGCCGTCCGGCTCGCTGATCATCGAGCTGGGCGACACCGAGACTGGGACGCCCCTCGACGCACTCGAACAGCGGCTCGTCACCCTGCGCCGCCTCGGCGTGCGGATCGCGCTCGACGGATTCGGCACCGGACACGTCGCGATCAACGCGCTGCGCCGCCTTCCCGTCGACATACTGAAGCTGGACAGGGAGCTCGTCGAGGGCGTGGTCGAGTCGGCCCGGCTCCGCAAGATCACCGGCGGAGTGCTCCGGATCGCCCGCGACCTCGGACTCCGGACCGTCGCCGAGGGCGTCGACGTGCCGGAGCAGGTCCTCGCCCTGCGCGCCATGGGCTGCACCCACGCCCAGGGCATGGCCTTCGCGGGCCCGCTCGACGAGTACCGGCTGCGCCGCGCGCTGGTGCGCGACGAGTACCCGCTGCCCGGCGCGGTCCCCGTACCTGTCGGAAAACCGTCCTCCGATCCGCTCAAATAGTGAGACGCCCGTCCCACCCACTTGACAGTGGTGAGGTGCGAGGGGGAGGGTCGGAGTCATGCGCACCCGAATTCTCGTACTTGGAAAGCGCGTCGGCTGAGGCAGGCCCCCAGAGAAGGCCCGCCTGAAACGCACCCGACGCGCTCCCCTCGCTTGCCTCCCGGCACGAGGGGTTTTTTGTTGCACCGACTCGCCCCCGAGTCGTACCAAACCCTCGCGAAAACCCTCTGCTTCGAGAAGAGATGCTGATGACCGAGCAGGCCACCGGGCACCATCCGCAGCCGCGGCCCCGCAGCGGCGGACCGTCCGCCACCACCGTCGAGCACGTCACGGGTGCGCAGTCCCTCATCCGTTCTCTCGAGGAAGTGGGCGCCGACACCGTCTTCGGCATCCCCGGCGGCGCGATCCTCCCCGCCTACGACCCGATGATGGACTCGCGGCGGGTGCGCCACATCCTGGTCCGCCACGAGCAGGGCGCCGGTCACGCGGCCACCGGCTACGCCCAGGCGACCGGCAAGGTCGGCGTCTGCATGGCGACCTCCGGCCCCGGCGCGACCAACCTGGTCACCCCGATCGCCGACGCCCACATGGACTCCGTCCCCCTGGTCGCGATCACCGGTCAGGTCGCCTCCAAGGCGATCGGCACGGACGCCTTCCAGGAGGCGGACATCTGCGGCATCACGATGCCGATCACCAAGCACAACTTCCTGGTGACCAAGGCCGAGGACATCCCCCGGACCATCGCCGAGGCCTTCCACATCGCCTCCACCGGCCGCCCCGGCCCGGTCCTGGTCGACATCGCCAAGGACGCCCTCCAGGCGAAGACCACCTTCAGCTGGCCGCCGCAGACCGACCTGCCCGGCTACCGCCCGGTGACCAAGCCGCACGCCAAGCAGATCCGCGAGGCCGCGAAGCTGATCACCGCCGCCAAGCGGCCCGTCCTGTACGTCGGCGGCGGCGTGATCAAGTCCGGTGCCACCGCCGAGCTGAAGGTCCTCGCCGAGCTGACCGGCGCCCCGGTCACCACCACGCTCATGGCGCTGGGCGCCTTCCCCGACAGCCACCCGCTGCACGTCGGCATGCCCGGCATGCACGGTGCCGTCACCGCCGTCACCGCGCTCCAGAAGGCCGACCTGATCGTCGCCCTCGGCGCCCGCTTCGACGACCGCGTCACCGGCAAGCTCGACAGCTTCGCCCCGTACGCCAAGATCGTCCACGCGGACATCGACCCGGCCGAGATCGGCAAGAACCGCGCCGCCGACGTCCCGATCGTCGGCGACGCCCGCGAGGTCATCGCCGACCTGGTCCAGGCCGTCCAGGCCGAGTACAGCGAGGGCAACAGGGGCGACTACTCCACCTGGTGGGCCGACCTCAACCGCTGGCGCGAGACCTACCCGCTCGGCTACGACCTGCCGGAGGACGGCAGCCTGTCGCCGCAGCAGGTCATCCAGCGCATCGGCCAGCTCGCCCCCGAGGGCACGATCTTCGCCGCGGGCGTCGGCCAGCACCAGATGTGGGCCGCCCACTTCATCGACTACGAGCAGCCCGCCACCTGGCTGAACTCCGGCGGCGCCGGAACGATGGGCTACGCGGTCCCGGCCGCGATGGGCGCCAAGGCCGGAATGCCGGACCGCCCGGTCTGGGCGATCGACGGCGACGGCTGCTTCCAGATGACCAATCAGGAGCTCACCACCTGCGCCCTGAACAACATCCCGATCAAGGTCGCCATCATCAACAACGGCGCCCTCGGCATGGTCCGCCAGTGGCAGACGCTCTTCTACAACCAGCGGTACTCCAACACCGTCCTGCACTCCGGCCCGGACGACGTCAACCCGGACGCCAAGGGCACCCGCGTCCCCGACTTCGTGAAGCTCTCCGAGGCCATGGGCTGTGTCGCCCTGCGCTGCGAGGACCCGGCCGACCTCGACAAGGTCATCGCCGAGGCCAACGCCATCAACGACCGTCCGGTCGTCGTCGACTTCATCGTCCACGAGGACGCCCAGGTCTGGCCGATGGTCGCCGCCGGCACCTCCAACGACGAGGTCATGGCCGCGCGGGGCGTCCGCCCCGACTTCGGCGACGGCGAAGACGACTGAAGCGCAGAGCGACCACAGGAAGAGACCCAGACATGTCCACCAAGCACACGCTCTCCGTCCTCGTCGAGAACACGCCCGGCATCCTCGCCCGGATCGCGGCCCTGTTCTCCCGCCGCGGCTTCAACATCGACTCGCTCGCGGTCGGTGTCACCGAGCACCCCGACATCTCCCGCATCACCATCGTGGTCAATGTCGAGGACCTGCCGCTGGAGCAGGTGACCAAGCAGCTCAACAAGCTGGTCAACGTCCTGAAGATCGTCGAACTCGAGCCCAGCGCCGCGATCCAGCGCGAGCTCGTCCTGGTGAAGGTCCGCGCCGACAACGAGACCCGCTCCCAGATCGTCGAGATCGTCCAGCTGTTCCGCGCCAAGACCGTCGACGTCTCCCCCGAGGCCGTCACCATCGAGGCCACCGGTT
Source organism: Streptomyces sp. NPDC003327 (assembly GCF_053589515.1). Taxonomy (NCBI): domain Bacteria; kingdom Bacillati; phylum Actinomycetota; class Actinomycetes; order Kitasatosporales; family Streptomycetaceae; genus Streptomyces; species Streptomyces sp. NPDC003327. The sequence goes on from NZ_JBSFSA010000014.1 coordinate 37,856, forward strand.
CGAGTGACAAGCTCGACGCCATGCTGAAGATGCTGGAGCAGTTCGGCATCAAGGAACTCGTGCAGTCCGGCACGATCGCCATAGGGCGTGGCGCCCGGTCCATCACGGACCGGTCCCTGCGGGCCCTCGACCGCAGCGCCTGACCCGGGCGCCCGGCCGCGGCGCCCGACGCCGGCGCCCGGCCGTTCCGCCTGACGAGACCGCTAGACCCCTCTCGCCTCTCCCGCCGTACGGTGGGGACGCACAACCAGCAACACCGCCAACAAGGAGAATCCCAGTGGCCGAGCTGTTCTACGACGACGACGCCGACCTGTCCATCATCCAGGGCCGCAAGGTCGCGGTGATCGGTTACGGCAGCCAGGGCCACGCCCACGCGCTGTCGCTCCGTGACTCGGGTGTCGACGTCCGCGTCGGTCTGCACGAGGGCTCCAAGTCCAAGGCCAAGGCCGAGGAGCAGGGCCTGCGCGTGGTCACCCCGGCCGAGGCCGCCGCCGAGGCCGACGTCATCATGATCCTGATCCCGGACCCGATCCAGGCCCAGGTCTACGAGGCGTCCATCGCCCCGAACCTGAAGGACGGCGACGCGCTGTTCTTCGCCCACGGCTTCAACGTCCGCTTCGGCTTCATCAAGCCCCCGGCCGGCGTCGACGTCGCCCTGGTCGCCCCGAAGGGCCCGGGCCACCTGGTCCGCCGCCAGTACGAGGAGGGCCGCGGCGTCCCCGCGATCGCCGCCGTCGAGCAGGACGCGACCGGCAACGCCTTCGCCCTGGCGCTCTCCTACGCCAAGGCCATCGGCGGCACCCGCGCCGGCGTCATCAAGACGACGTTCACCGAGGAGACGGAGACCGACCTCTTCGGCGAGCAGGCCGTCCTCTGCGGTGGCGCGTCCGCGCTCGTCAAGGCGGGCTTCGAGACCCTGGTCGAGGCCGGCTACCAGCCGGAGATCGCCTACTTCGAGTGCCTGCACGAGCTGAAGCTCATCGTCGACCTCATGTACGAGGGCGGCCTGGAGAAGATGCGCTGGTCCGTCTCCGAGACGGCCGAGTGGGGCGACTACATCACCGGCCCGCGCATCATCACCGACGCCACCAAGGCCGAGATGAAGAAGGTCCTCACCGACATCCAGGACGGCACCTTCGCCAAGAACTGGATGGACGAGTACCACGGCGGTCTGAAGAAGTACAACGAGTACAAGACCCAGGACGAGAAGCACCTCCTGGAGACCACCGGCAAGGAGCTGCGCAAGCTCATGAGCTGGGTGAACGACGAGGAGGCGTAAGCCTTCGGGGGAGGGGCCGGACAGGGTGTCCGGCCCCTCCCCGCAGCGTTGGACACCCCGTCCAACCACGGACGGGTGATCCTTCCATCGAGGCGTACGAACGGCGCCGACGCACCACTACACTGCTCAACAACATACGCGTCAGGCCCACAGCGTCGTGCGCTTTCACGCGGCAAGCCCCTCCACCGCCTGCGGCCGTCGGGACGGCCGTCCGCACTGGACCTGTGAGGACTCACGTGAGCTCGAAACCTGTCGTACTCATCGCTGAAGAGCTTTCGCCCGCCACCGTCGACGCCCTGGGCCCGGACTTCGAGATCCGGCACTGCAACGGCGCCGACCGCGCCGAGCTGATTCCCGCCATCGCCGACGTGGACGCGATCCTGGTCCGCTCCGCGACCAAGGTCGACGCCGAGGCCATCGCCGCCGCGAACAAGCTGCGCGTCGTCGCCCGCGCGGGCGTCGGTCTGGACAACGTCGACGTCTCCGCCGCCACCAAGGCCGGCGTGATGGTCGTCAACGCGCCGACCTCGAACATCGTCACCGCCGCCGAGCTCGCGTGCGGTCTGCTCGTCGCCACCGCGCGCAACATCCCGCAGGCCAACACCGCGCTGAAGAACGGCGAGTGGAAGCGCTCCAAGTACACGGGCGTCGAGCTGAGCGAGAAGACCCTCGGCGTCGTCGGCCTCGGCCGCATCGGCGTGCTGGTCGCCCAGCGCATGTCCGCCTTCGGCATGAAGATCGTCGCGTACGACCCCTACGTGCAGCCGGCCCGCGCCGCCCAGATGGGCGTGAAGCTGCTGACCCTCGACGAGCTGCTCGAGGTCGCCGACTTCATCACCGTCCACCTGCCGAAGACCCCGGAGACCCTCGGTCTCATCGGCGACGAGGCGCTGCACAAGGTCAAGCCGACCGTCCGGATCGTCAACGCCGCGCGCGGCGGGATCGTGGACGAGGAGGCGCTGTACTCGGCGCTCAAGGAGGGCCGGGTCGCCGGCGCGGGCCTCGACGTGTACGCGAAGGAGCCCTGCACGGACTCTCCGCTCTTCGAGCTCGACCAGGTCGTCTGCACCCCGCACCTCGGCGCGTCCACGGACGAGGCCCAGGAGAAGGCCGGCATCGCCGTCGCCAAGTCGGTGCGCCTCGCGCTCGCCGGCGAGCTGGTCCCGGACGCGGTCAACGTCCAGGGCGGTGTCATCGCCGAGGACGTGAAGCCGGGTCTGCCGCTCGCCGAGAAGCTCGGCCGGATCTTCACCGCGCTGGCGGGCGAGGTCGCGGCGCGCCTCGACGTCGAGGTGTACGGCGAGATCACCCAGCACGACGTGAAGGTGCTCGAACTCTCCGCGCTCAAGGGCGTGTTCGAGGACGTGGTCGACGAGACCGTGTCGTACGTCAACGCCCCGCTGTTCGCGCAGGAGCGCGGTGTCGAGGTCCGGCTGACGACGAGCTCCGAGTCGCCCGACCACCGCAACATGGTGACCGTGCGCGGCACCCTCGGCAGCGGCGAGGAGGTCGCGGTCTCCGGCACGCTCGCCGGGCCCAAGCACCTCCAGAAGATCGTCGCGGTCGGCGACTACGACGTGGACCTGGCGCTCGCCGACCACATGGTCGTGCTCCGCTACGAGGACCGTCCGGGTGTCGTCGGCACGGTCGGCCGGATCCTCGGCGAGGCGGGTCTGAACATCGCGGGCATGCAGGTCTCGCGCGCGGAGGAGGGCGGTGAGGCGCTCGTCGTGCTCACCGTCGACGACACGCTGCCGGCCCCCGTGCTCGCGGAGATCGCGCAGGAGATCGGCGCCACCTCGGCCCGTTCCGTCAACCTGATCTGACGCACGCCGTTCCCGTACCCGGCCGCTATACGATCGTCTTACACGATTGTCTAGCGGCCGGGTACAGTGCTGTCATGGGACACAAGGAAGACCTGCTCGACGGCGCCAAGCGCTGTCTCCTGGAGAAGGGGTACGGGCGGACCACGGCCCGTGACATCGTCGCCGCGTCGGGCACCAACCTCGCCTCCATCGGCTATCACTACGGCTCCAAGGACGCCCTGCTCCAGCAGGCCTTCCTCGCTCTCACCGAGGAGTGGGGCGAGCGGGTCGGTCCGGCCGGTACGGGCGAGGAGAAGCGGGAGCTGCCGGCCGATCCGTACGCCCGGTTCCACGCCGTCTGGGAGCAGGTGATCGCGCAGGCCGGGGCCAGCCGGCCCGTCTGGAGGCTCCAGACCGAGATCGTCACCCGGCTCGACGACGACGAGAAACTGCGCGACGCCATCAAGGAGCCGCAGCGCGAGGGCCGGCTCGGCATGGCCGAGGGCTTCCTCGGCATCGACCCGGAGGCCGACCCGGAGAAGGCGCGGGTGGCCGGGCTGCTCTGTCAGGCGCTGGTGGCCGGGGTGATGATCCAGTGGATGGTCGACCCGGACACCGCACCGACCGCCGACGACCTCACCGAGGGGCTCAAGGTCCTGATGGAGCACCGCGACTGACGGGGCTTCCGGCCGGGACGCTCACAGCCGGGCCGCCTTGAGCGCCATGTGGAGGAGCAGCCGGTCCTCGCCCGCGTCCAGGTCGAGGCCGGTGAGCTGCTCGACGCGGGAGAGGCGGTAGTAGAGCGTCTGCCGGTGGATGCCGAGCGCCGCCGCCGTGCGGCCCGCCTGGCCCGCGTGGTCGAGGAACACCTCGGCCGTGCGGGCCAGTTCCGCGTGGGCGGGGGTGAGCAGCGGGCGGACGGCGGGGTCGGGTTCGGCCGGGGGCAGGGTGGTGAGCAGGCGGTACGGCCCGAGGGCGGCCCATTCGGCGAGCGGGCCGAGCGCGGGCTGGGCGTGCGCGGCGCGCGCCCCCGAGGTGGCCTCCCGCCAGGAGACGTCCAGGTCGGCGAGCCCGCGCCGGGGCGCGGCGATCCCGGCGACCGCCGGGGGACCGGCGGGGCCGGCGTGAGCAGTGGGACCTGCCGGACCCGCACCTGCCGGACCCGCCGGACCCGCCGCACCGGCCGAGCCGCGCAGCCGGGTCGCCGCGGTGGTCGCGGGGGAGAGGTTGTCGGCCGAGCGGAGCCGTACGAGCACGGCGAGCGCGCGCTGCGCGGCGGGCACCGGGCCGGTGTCGGACCCCCCGGCGGCCGCGGGCGCGAGCGAGGGGCGCGGGCCGGCCGGGGGGCGCCAGGGCAGGGTGCACAGGGCGGCCGCGCCGGGGACCGTACGCGGCGAGGGGCTGTCCTCCTCGCCCCACGGGGCCAGGCACACCAGGGCGTGGAGCCCCTCCGCGTCCGGGCCGAGCGCGGTCCGCAGGGCGGCGAGGGCCATGTCGTACTGCCAGCCGCGCTCCGCCGTCAGGGCGGCCCGCAGTTCGCGGGAGAGGTCGGCCCCGGCGCGCTCCTCGTCGGCGAGCAGGTCCCCGATCCGGGCGGCGACCTCCATGGCGGCGGTCAGTCGCGTGTGCGAGGGACCCGGCTCGGCGTCGAGCAGCCAGACGTACCCGAGGACGACGCCCCGGTGGCGTACGGGAAGGCAGATGCGGTCCCGGAACACGCCCGCGTCCGGGGCGGCCGGGATGCGGACCGGGCCGGTCGCCCGGGTGATGCCGAAGCCCTCGAACCAGGCGCGGACCGCGGGCGTGGACTTCCTGGTCAGGATCGAGCGGGTCCTGACCGGGTCCATGGCGCTGTCGTCGTCGCTGTCGTGGGCACCGAAGGCGATCAGGCCGAAGTCGCGGTTCTCCAGGGTCGCGGGGGCGCCGAGCAGCCCCGAGATCTCGTCCACCAGGTCCTGGTAATCGCCCTTCACGGCCTCATTCTCGCACCCGGCGGCCGCTCCTTCAGACAGATGTCTGAGGGCGGGGCCACGGATGCGTGACAGCTGTAGATGGCGGACGATCGGACCGATCCATAGGTTTCACGGTGGTTCTCCGTGCTGTTCCCGGTTCGTTCCCTTGATCCGGTTATGGCCCCGTTCTACCCTTGCCCCTCTGGAGGTGCCCCGTGCTGGGTCCCGTGATCCTGGCCGCGTCGCGCAGCGACAAGATGCGCCGTCTCGTTTCGGCAGCCCCCGGGACCAAGCAGGTCGTCGCCCGCTTCATCGCCGGGGAGACGGTCGACGACGTCGTCCCGATCGTCCGGGAGCTCAGCGAGCGCGGCCTGGAGGTCACCCTCGACGTCGTCGGTGAGGACATCACCACCGTCGAGCAGTCCTACGCCGCCCGGGACGCCTACCTGGAGCTGATCGGCCGTCTCAAGGAGCTCGGCCTCGGCGAGCGCGCCGAGATGTCCGTCAAGCTGTCGATGTTCGGCCAGTCCCTGGAGGACGGCCACGAGCTGGCCCTCTCCAACGTGCGCCCGGTCGTCGTCGCCGCCGCCGAGATCGGCACCACCGTCACCCTGGACGCCGAGGACCACACCACCCTCGACTCGATGTTCGCCATCCACGAGGAGCTCCGGAAGGACTTCCCGCAGACCGGCTGCGTCATCCAGGCGTACCTCTTCCGCACCGAGGACGACGCCCGCCGCCTCGCCGCGAACGGCTCCCGCGTCCGGATCGTGAAGGGCGCCTACAAGGAGCCCGCCTCCGTCGCCCTCCAGGACAAGGCCGAGATCGACAAGGCCTACGTCCGGATCATGAAGATCCTCATGGACGGCAAGGGCTACCCCATGATCGGCTCGCACGACCCGCGCCTGATCTCCATCGGCCAGGAGCTGGCGCGCCGCGCCGGGCGCAAGCTGGACGAGTACGAGTTCCAGATGCTGTACGGCATCCGCGGCGAGGAGCAGAACCGCCTCGCCGCCGAGGGGCACCGGATGCGCGTCTACACCGCGTACGGCACCGACTGGTACGGCTACTTCATGCGCCGCCTCGCGGAGAAGCCGGCCAACCTGCTCTTCTTCGTCCGCTCCATCCTCACCAACGGCTGAGCCCCCACCCCTCCGAAGGAGTTACGAGACTCATGGACGCTGTGACCCAGGTCCCCACTCCCGTCAACGAGCCGGTGCACGGCTACGCCCCCGGCTCGCCCGAGCGCGCGCGCCTGGAGGCCAAGCTCAAGGAGCTGGCCGACAACCCGCGCGAGCTGCCGATGACCATCGGCGGCGTGAAGCGCATGGGCGGCGGCGACGAGTTCAAGGTCGTCCAGCCGCACAACCACAAGTCCGTCATCGGCACCTTCCGCGGTGCCACCCAGCAGGACGCCCAGGACGCCATCGACGCCGCCCTGGCCGCCGCCCCGGCGTGGCGCGCGATGTCCTTCGACGACCGCGCCGCGATCATCCTGCGCGCCGCCGAGCTGCTCGCCGGCCCCTGGCGCGAGACGCTGGCCGCCTCCACCATGCTCGGCCAGTCGAAGACCGCCCAGCAGGCCGAGATCGACACCCCGTGCGAGCTCGTCGACTTCTGGCGCTTCAACGTGGCGTACGCCCGCCAGATCCTGGCCGAGCAGCCGCCGGCGAACTCCCCGGGCGTCTGGAACCGCCTGGACCACCGCCCGCTGGAGGGCTTCGTCTACGCGATCACGCCGTTCAACTTCACGGCCATCGCGGGCAACCTTCCCACCGCCCCCGCCCTCATGGGCAACGTGGTGGTCTGGAAGCCGTCCCCCACGCAGACCCACTCCGCCGTGCTCCTCATGGAGCTCCTGGAGGAGGCCGGCCTGCCGAAGGGCGTCATCAACCTGGTGACCGGCGACGGCATCGCCGTCTCCGAGGTGGCCCTGAACCACCGCGACCTCGCCGGCATCCACTTCACCGGCTCCACCAAGACCTTCCAGCACCTGTGGAAGACGGTCGGCACCAACATCGAGACGTACCGCTCCTACCCGCGGATCGTCGGCGAGACCGGTGGCAAGGACTTCGTCGTCGCCCACCCGAGCGCCGACCGCGCCGTCCTGAAGACCGCGCTGACCCGCGGCTCCTTCGAGTTCCAGGGCCAGAAGTGCTCCGCGTCCTCGCGGGCGTACATCCCGGCCTCCATCTGGAACGACGGCTTCAAGGAGGAGTTCGCGGCCGAGGTCGACGGCATCCGCATGGGTGACGTCACCGACCTCTCGAACTTCATCGGCGCCGTCATCGACGACCGCTCGTTCGCCAAGAACAAGGCGGCGATCGACCGTGCGGCCGCCGACCCGAGCTGCACGATCGTCGCAGGCGGCACCTACGACGACTCGGAGGGCTGGTTCGTCCGCCCGACCGTCATCGAGTGCACCGACCCGGAGAACGAGGTCTTCAAGGCCGAGTACTTCGGCCCGATCCTCGCGGTGTACGTGTACGAGGACGAGAAGTACGACGAGATGCTGACCCAGATGGAGTCGGTCTCGGACTACGCCCTCACCGGCGCGGTCATCTCGAACGACCGCGCCGCCGCCGCGCACACGATGGAGAAGCTCCGCTTCGCCGCGGGCAACTTCTACATCAACGACAAGTCGACCGGCGCCGTCGTCGGCCAGCAGCCCTTCGGCGGCGGTCGCGCCTCGGGCACGAACGACAAGGCCGGCGCGCCGCAGAACCTGATGCGCTGGACGCTGACCCGCGCCATCAAGGAGACGCTGGTCCCGCCGACCGAGTACGGCTACCCGCACATGGGCTGACCCCCCCCCGCCGCGCGAGCGGCCCCTGATCACCGCCCCCCTCCTGGACCCCCAAACCAGGACGGGGGCGGTTCTCATACTCCGACGCGCCGGGCGAGGAAGTCGTCGATCAGCGCGGCGATCCGGGGGGCGTGCGTCTCCAGGGCGAAGTGGCCGGTTGGAAGGAGGTGGACCTCGGCGTCCGGGAGGTCGCGGCGGAAGGCCTCCGCGCCGGCCGGGACGAAGACCTCGTCGCCCTCGCCCCAGACGGCGAGGAGCGGGACCCGGGAGGTACGGAAGTACCGCTGGAAGGCCGGGTAGAGCGCGAAGTTGGAGCCGTAGTCGGCGATCAGGTCGAGCTGGATCCCGTCCTGGCCGTCGCGGGCCATCAGGGCCGCGTCGTGGTGCCAGGCGTCCGGGCTGAGCAGCTCGCGGTACCGGTCGGGGACACCCGTCTCGTACTGCCACCGGATGCCGTCGAGCGAGCGGATGGCGCGGACCGGGGCCTCGGTCTCCGGTGTGCGCTCCTCGATCAGGGCGAGGACCGGGGCCCAGGCGTCGGCGCCGAGGCCCTCCTCGTAGGCGTTGCCGTTCTGGGTGACGATCGCGGTGATCCGTTCCGGGTGGGCGAGGGCGAGCCGCAGGCCGATGGGGGAGCCGTAGTCCTGAACGTAGAGCGCGAACCGGTCGAGGCCGAGGGCCTCCGTGAACGCGGATGTCAGGTCGGCGAGCTCCGCGAAGGTGTAGGGGAAGTCCGTCGCCGGGGGCGCCGCGCTGAGGCCGAAGCCGAGGTGGTCGGGGGCGATCAGCCGGTAGCGGTGGGCGAGGAGCGGGATCAGGTCGCGGAACATGTGCGAGCTGGTGGGGAAGCCGTGGAGCAGGAGCAGCACGGGCGCGTCGGCCGGCCCCGCCTCGCGGTAGAACAGCTCGTGGCCGCGGACGGTGACGGTGCGGTGGCGGGTGGGCAGCACGGACATGGTCTAACCCCTTAAATGTGGGATAATGGTTAGAGGTTGATGCGACCAGGGCGGCTCTCACCTGTCAATGGTGGGTGAGCGGTTAGGTGGTCGTGGCAGTCTGGGGTCATGACCGTGAGGACCGCGCCCACCCACGCCCTCGGCGACGACCGGCTCCGTGCCCTCCGCGCGCTGCTCGACGCCGCCTTCGACGGGGACTTCTCGGACGAGGACTGGGACCACGGCCTCGGCGGGGTGCACGCCTGGATCGAGGACGCGCGGGGGATCGCCGCCCACGGGGCCGTCGTGCAGCGCCGGGTGCTCCACGCCGGACGCTCGCACCGGGTCGGGTACGTCGAAGGAGTCGCCGTCCGCGCCGACGTACGGCGCCGGGGGCTCGGCGGGGCCGTCATGGCCGAGCTGGAGCGCGTGATCGACCGCACCCACCGCTTCGGCGCCCTCTCCGCGTCCGACGAGGGCGCCGCGCTCTACCGGGCGCGCGGCTGGCGGCTCTGGGAGGGGCGGCTCGCGGCGCTCGGGCCCGGCGGGACCGTGCCCCTGCCCGAGGAGGAGGGGTCCCTCTTCCTGTGGCCCGCGGGCGGGCGGCCGCTGCCCGGCGTCGCCGACCCGCTGGTCTTCGACTGGCGGGACGGCGACCTGGTGTGACGCCTGGTCTGGCGGCCGGGTGCGAGGGCCCGGTGTGACGGGACTCGGGGCTCTCTCCGTCTCAGATAGTAGGAAGTCCGAGTAATTGTGGAGACAGATGCGAGTCGCTGGCCTAGCTTTGTAGGAGCCGAACGTCTCGCTTCATCAAGCGAGGGCGGACGAGAGCGCGACGCCCCGTGCAGGCAACCCCTGCGGCGGCGCTCCCCGCCCCTTCCGGCGCCTTCGATCACCACTGATCTCCGCACGCCCGGATCACCACTGATCTCAAGGAGTCGATCCCTCATGGCCGCTCAGACCGCCCGCCGCGTCCGCCACTCCGCCAACCGCCCGAGCGACGAGGCCCGCAAGAACGCCGCCGCCGCCCTCCAGCGCGCCCTCGACCGCCGCGACAACGGCGGCTCGACCGGTCACTGAGCCGCGGGCCGCCGGGCTTTCCGGCCGGCCCTCGGGCCGACCGCCGGTTCACCCGTTCCGGTTGGCCGTTCGTCCACATGATGGACGTAACGTGTCAGACGATGGGACGAAGAGTAGGGTGCCGACATGTCTCACAGCATCAATCTCGCAGTCATCCCCGGCGACGGCATCGGCCAGGAGGTCGTGGCCCAGGGCCTCAAGGTCCTCTCCGCCGTGCTTCCGCAGGACGTGAAGCTGGAGACCGAGGAGTACGACTTCGGCGCCACGCGCTACCACGCCACCGGTGAGACCCTCACCGACGCCGACCTCGACTCCCTCAAGAAGCACGACGCCATCCTGCTCGGCGCGATCGGCGACCCGTCGGTCCCCTCCGGCGTCCTGGAGCGGGGCTTCCTGCTGAAGCTCCGCTTCGCCTTCGACCACCACGTGAACCTGCGTCCCTCGAAGCTGCTCCCCGGCGTCGCGACCCCGCTCGCCGGCCAGCCCGAGATCGACTTCGTCGTGGTCCGCGAGGGCACCGAGGGCCCGTACACGGGCAACGGCGGCACCATCCGCAAGGGCACCCCGCACGAGGTCGCCACCGAGGTCTCCGTCAACACCGCCTTCGGTGTGGAGCGCGTGGTCCGGGACGCCTTCGCCCGCGCCCAGGCCCGCCCGCGCAAGAAGCTGACGCTGGTCCACAAGAACAACGTGCTGACCTTCGCCGGTCACCTCTGGACGAACACCTTCCAGAAGGTCGCCCAGGAGTACCCCGAGGTCACCACCGACTACCTGCACGTCGACGCCGCGACGATCTTCCTGGTCACCGACCCGGCCCGGTTCGACGTGATCGTCACCGACAACCTCTTCGGCGACATCATCACCGACCTCGCCGCGGCCGTCTCCGGCGGCATCGGCGTCGCCGCCTCGGGCAACATCAACCCGAGCGGCGAGTTCCCGTCCATGTTCGAGCCGGTCCACGGCTCCGCGCCGGACATCGCGGGCCAGGGCAAGGCCGACCCCACGGCCACCGTCCTCTCCGTCGCCCTCCTGCTGCGCCACCTCGGCTACGAGGCGCAGGCCGCCCGCGTCGAGGAGGCGGTCGCCGCCGACCTCACGGAGCGCGGCGACTCCGTCCGCACGACGGACGAGATCGGCGACGCGCTCGCCGCGCGAGTAGCGAGCTGACCCGCGCCTCCTGACATCACGCAGCAGCCGCCGGGTCGTACACGCACCCGGCGGCTGTTTCCTGTGCGGTCGCGGGGTGCCACCATCGAACCCCGGACCGCGTTCACCCGTTTCGTGCACCGGTCCCCACGCGCGATAATCGAACGTGGGGCCGCGGCATGCGGGAAAGCTCGGACGTCCTAGAACCGATCCCTAGCGGCGTGAGCGCGGTCCGACCCACACAAACGGTGAAGGACACGCACTCATGACGACGATCGAGCTCAAGCCCTCCTCCAGCCCGCTGTCCGACGCGGAGCGCGAGGCCGTCCTGGCCAACCCGGGATTCGGCCGCCACTTCACCGATCACATGGTGACGGTCCGCTGGACCGAGGGCCGGGGCTGGCACGACGGCCAGCTCGTCCCGTACGGCCCGCTCGCCCTCGACCCGGCCACCAACGTCCTGCACTACGCGCAGGAGATCTTCGAGGGCCTCAAGGCCTACCGCCGCCCCGACGGCTCGGTCGCCAGCTTCCGTCCCGACGCCAACGCCCGCCGCTTCCAGGCCTCCGCGCGCCGCCTCGCCATGCCCGAGCTTCCGGTCGAGACGTTCATCGAGGCCTGCGACCTGCTCGTCCAGCAGGACAAGGCGTGGGTCCCGGAGCACGGCGGCGAGGCCTCGCTCTACCTGCGCCCGTTCATGATCGCGACCGAGGTCGGCCTCGGCGTCCGCCCGGCGAACGAGTACCTCTTCGTCGTCATCGCCTCCCCGGCCGGACCGTACTTCCCCGGCGGCGTGAAGCCCGTCTCCATCTGGGCCTCGGAGGACCGCGTCCGCGCCGTCCCCGGCGGCATGGGCGACGCCAAGACCGGCGGCAACTACGCCGCCTCGCTGCTCGCGCAGGCGGAGGCGGCGGAGCAGGGCTGCGACCAGGTCTGCTACCTCGACGCGGTCGAGCACAAGTGGGTCGAGGAGCTCGGCGGCATGAACCTGTACTTCGTGTACGGGAACCGCATCGTCACCCCCAGCCTCAGCGGCTCGATCCTGGAGGGCATCACGCGCGACTCCCTCCTCACCCTCGCCAAGGACCTCGGTTACGAGGTGGAGGAGGCCCGCGTCTCCATCGACCAGTGGCAGGCCGACACCGAGGCCGGCACCCTCACCGAGGTCTTCGCCTGCGGCACCGCCGCCGTGATCACGCCGGTCGGCACCGTGAAGTCCGCGCGCGGCGAGTGGCGGCACTCGGGCGGGCAGCCGGGCGAGGTCTCGATGCGGCTGCGCGAGGCGCTCCTCGCCATCCAGACGGGCAAGGCCGAGGACGTCCACGGCTGGATGCACGAGCTGGGCAAGTGACCCGCTGGCCGGCGGCCGGGCCCGTGCCGGGCCGCCGGCGCGGCGGGCCCGGTCCGCCGGTCAGTCCGCCAGGGCGCCCGGGACGGTCTCCGTCCCGGGCGCCTCGGCGTGCGCGCCGGCCGGCGTGAGGATCGCGTACAGCGCCCCGCCGACCACGCCCGACAGGACGAAGGAGCAGTCGATCCCGCCGGTCAGGGCGAGCAGCGGCCCCTCGTAGAGCGGGGTCGAGACGGCGGCCAGGCCGACCGCCGCACCGATCGCCCAGGAGGCCGTGGCGCGCGCGTGCCAGCCCGCCGCGTACCAGTAGATCCCGCCCCGCGCCCGGCGGTTGTAGACCTGGAGCGCCTCCGGGTCGTACGTCCCGCCGCACCGCGCGTGACCGATCAGGGTGATCACCGCCCAGGGGGTGCCGATCGCCGTCAGGAGCAGGACGAACGACGTCATCGCGGACTGCGCGTCCGAGGCGAAGTGGCCGAGGAAGACGAAGCCCGTCGCCACCGCCGCGACCACGAGGGTGGCCCGCGCCCGGGTGGCCCGGGGCAGGATCGCGTCCAGGTCCAGACCCATCGAGTAGAGCATCAGGCCCGCGTTGCCGACGGAGCCCGCCGTGGCCGCGAGCAGCAGCGGTACGAGGTACCAGACGGGCGACGCGTCGACGAGGGGGCCCGCGTAGTCGAGGCCGCCGCGCGCGGCGAGCGCCGTGAACGTACCGAAGAGCTGGGGGACCAGCAGGCCCACGACGAGGCCGAGGCAGGTGGCCCGCAGGACGGACCTCGGGCTGTGGCGCCCGGGGGAGACGTAGCGCGTGTAGTCGCCGAGCAGGGTGATGAACGCGACGGGCCCGCTGAGCCCGGCGGCGACGGCGGAGAGCACCCAGGTCGGCCAGAAGGAGCCGAGCAGGTACGGGGTGTCCGGCACCGGGGCGGTGGTGAAGTCCCCGGCGTACGCGACGAGTCCGAGCGCGAGCAGCAGGGTCATGCCGACGGCGAGGACCTTGCTGAGCCGCAGCAGCAGCCGGTAGCCGTACACGGCGGCGACCACCGTGCCGGCGGCGAGCAGGGCGTAGACGACCGCGTGCGCGGCGTCGCCGGTGGGCAGTCCGGCCAGGCGCGCGAGGGCGCCGACGACGACGTCGCCGCCGATCCACAGCGTCAGCGCCGTGTAGCCGAGCGAGAGCAGGAGCCCGACGACCGAGCCGACGAGCCTGCCGCGGACGCCGAAGAAGGCGCCGGAGGAGGTGGAGAGGTTGGTGGCGGTGCGCAGGGAGACGAGCGCGAGCGGGGCGGTGACGGCGACGCCGACGAGGGTGCCGGTGACGACCGAGGTCAGCGAGGCCCAGAGGCCCAGCCCGAAGGAGACGGGGAGCCAGCCGAAGACGATCACGCCCAGGCAGAGGTTGGAACCGAGCAGGATCGCGACGAGGTCGCGGGGGCCGCTGGTGCGTTCGGCCTCGGGGATGGTGTCGACTCCGCGCTGTTCTATCGACATCGACGACATGGGCGACTCCTGGGGAGGGGAGCGGGGGCGGGGGAGCGGGAGTGCCGAGCGGGGGGCGGCGCGTTTAGAGTGACGCTCAATGTGACCCACATCGGTTGGTCGCGTCAATGCTTGGAAGCTGCGGCTTCAGCATTTAGAGTGTCGCTCAAACAGGAGGTGTTTCGGACGTGCGACTGACCCCCACGGAACGCGACCGGCTGCTGCTCTTCGGCGCCGCCGAGCTCGCCCGTGCCCGCCGGGCCCGCGGGCTGCGGCTCAATGTCCCCGAGGCGACCGCCCTCGTCGCGGACACCGTCTGCGAGGCGGCCCGCGACGGCAAGCGACTCGCCGAGGCCATCCAGGCGGCCCGCTCGGTCCTCGGCCCGGACGACGTCCTGCCGGGCGTCGCCGACATCGTCACCGAGGTCCACGTCGAGGCCGTCTTCGAGGACGGCTCCCGCCTCGCGGTCGTCTCCGATCCGATCGGCCGGGCCTCCTCCCCCGAGGCGGAGGGGGACGGACCGGGCGCCGTGGCGCCGGGCGCGCTGCTGCCCGGCCCCGGACACCCCGCGACCGAGCCGGCGCTGACCCTGCCCGTACGGAACACGGCGACCGTCCCCGTCAGCGTCACCTCGCACTTCCACTTCTTCGAGGCCAACCCGCGCCTCGACTTCGACCGGGCCGCCGCCTACGGCATGCGCCTGGCCATCCCGGCCGGCGCCTCCTTCCGCTTCGACCCGGGCGGCGAGGCCGAGGTGGGACTCGTTCCCATCGGCGGCGCGCGCGTCGCCATCGGCTTCGCGGGCCTCGTCGACGGCCCGCTGGACGCGCCCGGCGCGAAGGAAGAGGCCCTGCGGCGCGCGGCCGCCTGCGGATACCTGGGAGTTGAGGCGTGATGGACCCGTACGAGTACGCATCGGTGCACGGCCCCCGCGCCGGAGACCGCGTCGTCCTGGGCGACTCCGGCCTCGTCGTCCGGGTGGAGTCCGACTCCCAGAAGCCCGGCGACGAGTTCCTGGCCGGCTTCGGCAAGACCGCCCGCGACGGCCTCCACCTCAAGGCCGCCGCCGTCCGCGAGACCTGCGACGTCGTCATCAGCAACGTCCTCGTGATCGACGCCGTGCAGGGCATCCGCAAGGTCTCCGTCGGCATCCGCGAGGGCCGGATCCACGCCATCGGGCGGGCCGGGAACCCCGACACCCTCGACGGGGTCGACGTCGTCGTCGGCACCGGCACCTCGATCGTCTCCGGCGAGGGCCTCATCGCCACCGCCGGAGCCGTCGACACCCACGTCCACCTCCTCTCCCCGCGGATCATGGAGGCCTCGCTCGCGAGCGGCGTCACCACCGTCATCGGCCAGGAGTTCGGCCCGGTGTGGGGCGTCGGCGTGAACTCGCCGTGGGCCCTGCGGCACGCGTTCAACGCCTTCGACGCCTGGCCGGTCAACATCGGCTTCCTCGGCCGCGGCTCCTCCTCGGACCCCGCGCCGCTCGTCGAGGCGCTCGCCGAGGGCGGCGCGTCCGGCTTCAAGGTCCACGAGGACATGGGCGCCCACACCCGGGCGCTCGACACGGCGCTGCGGGTGGCCGAGGAGCACGACGTACAGGTCGCCCTGCACAGCGACGGCCTCAACGAGTGCCTGTCGGTCGAGGACACCCTCGCCGTCCTGGAGGGGCGGACCATCCACGCCTTCCACATCGAGGGCTGCGGCGGCGGACACGTGCCGAACGTCCTCAAGATGGCGGGCGTGCCGAACGTCATCGGCTCCTCGACCAACCCGACGCTCCCCTTCGGGCGCGACGCGGTCGCCGAGCACTACGGCATGATCGTCTCCGTCCACGACCTCAAGACCGACCTCCCGGGCGACGCCGCCATGGCGCGCGACCGGATCAGGGCCGGGACGATGGGCGCCGAGGACGTCCTGCACGACCTCGGCGCGATCGGCATCACGTCGTCGGACGCGCAGGGGATGGGAAGGGCCGGCGAGACCGTACGCCGGACCTTCGCCATGGCCGGGAAGATGAAGGCCGAGCTGGGCCCCCTGGAGGGCGACGGCGCGCACGACGACAACGCGCGCGTCCTGCGCTACATGGCCAAGCTCACCATCAACCCGGCGATCGCCCACGGCCTCGCGCACGAGATCGGCTCGATCGAGGTCGGCAAGCTCGCCGACATCGTGCTGTGGCGCCCCGAGTTCTTCGGTGCCAAGCCGCAGCTCGTCCTCAAGTCGGGCTTCCCCGCGTACGGGGTCGTGGGCGATCCGAACGCCGCCACGGACACGTGCGAACCGCTCGTCCTCGGCCCCCAGTTCGGTGCCCACGGCGCCACCCCCGCCGACATCTCCGTCGCCTTCGTCGCCCAGGCCGCCGTCGACCTCGGCGCCGACCGGATGCCGACCCGGCGCCGCCGCGTCGCCGTCCGCGGCACCCGCGGCATCGGCCCCGCCGACCTGCGGCTCAACAGCCGCGTCGGGGACGTCCAGGTCGACGGCCGCACCGGCCTCGTGTCCCTGGACGGCTCGCCGATCCGCTCGGAGGCGGCCGAGTCCGTCTCGCTCAACCGCCTCTACTTCCTCTGATCTCCCCTAGGACCCGTACCCATGACGTACCGCATGCCCGCCGAGTGGACCCCGCACGAGCGGACCTGGATGGCCTGGCCCAGCCCCAACCCCACCTTCACCAACGAGGAGGAGCTCGCCGAGGCGCGCACCGCCTGGGCCTCCGTCGCCCGCGCCGTACGCCGCTTCGAGCCGGTCACGATGGTCGTCGCGCCGGGCGACGCGGAGGGCGCGCGCGCCGCGCTCGGTGACGGCGTCGACCTCGTCGAGCGCGAACTGGACGACGCCTGGATGCGGGACATCGGCCCCACCTTCGTCACGAACGGCACCGAACTCGCCGCGGTCGACTGGGTGTTCAACGGCTGGGGCGCCCAGGACTGGGCCCGCTGGGAGCACGACTCCAAGGTCGCCCGCCACGTCGCCGACGTGGCCGGCGTCCCCGTCCTCACCTCCCCTCTGGTGAACGAGGGCGGTGCGATCCACGTCGACGGCGAGGGCACCGTCCTGCTCACCGACACCGTCCAGCTCGGCCCGGGCCGCAACCCCGAGTGGACCCGCGAGCAGGTCGAGCAGGAGATCCACGCCAAGCTGGGCACGACCAAGGCGATCTGGCTCCCGCACGGCCTCACCGGCGACTACGGCCTGTACGGCACCCAGGGCCACGTCGACATCGTCGCCGCCTTCGCCCGCCCCGGCACGGTCCTCGTGCACAGCCAGCAGGACCCGCGCCACCCGGACTACGAGCGCTCCCGGATGTACGTCAACCTCCTCCGCGCCCAGACCGACGCCCAGGGCCGCCCCCTGGAGGTCGTCGAGGTCCCGGCCCCCACGGTCCTCAAGGACGAGGAGGGCGACTGGGTCGACTACTCGTACATCAACCACTACCTGTGCAACGACGGCGTGGTGCTCTGCGCCTTCGACGACCCGCACGACGAGCTCGCCGCGGAGATCTTCCGCCGCCTCTTCCCGGAACGCGAGGTGGTCCTCGTGGACGCCCGCACGATCTTCGCGGGCGGCGGCGGCATCCACTGCATCACCCAACAGCAGCCGGCGGTCTGACCGGCCGCCCCCGCTCTCCCGCCGGACGCGATCGGTGTAGAACGTACGAGTGAGTCAGAGCAGCAGCCCGAGCCCCCACCCCCGCCGTCGCAACCAGGCCGCGCCGCCGCGCGAGGAGGTCTTCGCCGCGGCCATGGACACCGTCGCCGAGCGGGGGCTCGAAGGGCTCACCATGGCCGGGCTGGGGCGGCAGGTCGGGATGAGCAGCGGGCACCTGCTGTACTACTTCCGCACCAAGGACGAGCTGCTGCTGCAGACCCTGGAGTGGAGCGAGGGCCGGCTCGGGGCCGAGCGGAGCGCGCTGCTCTCCCGTCCCGGGACCGCCCGCGAGCGGCTCGACGGGTACGTCGACGTGTACGTGCCCGACGGGCCGCGGGACCCGCACTGGACGCTCTGGCTGGAGGTCTGGAACCGCTCGCAGAACGCGGACGAGGACGCCCGCGCCCGGCAGGCCGCCATCGAGGGCGCCTGGCACCGGGACCTCGTCGCGATCCTCGCCGAGGGCGTCTCGCGGGGGGAGTTCCGGGCGGTCGACCCCGACCGGTTCGCCACCCGGATGCGCGCCCTCCTGGACGGCTTCAGCGTGCACGTCGCCGTCGGGATCCCCGGCACGGGAAGGTCCCAAGTCCTCGCGCACGTAAGGGAGTTCGTCGCCGAAACCCTGCTCGCGTGAACGATAGGAACGCAAGTACTCCCGATCGTTGCGCGAGGCACCCTTGTTGCGGACCGGTCGGCTCCGGCACGGTTCGGGGCCATGGGACGAGATCAGTGGAAGAAGATCTGGGTCGGCTCGGCAGGCAACATGGTCGAGTGGTTCGACTGGTTCGTGTACGCGAGCTTCGCCACCTACTTCGCGGGCGCCTTCTTCCCCGAGGGCAATGACACCGCCAAGCTCATGAACACCGCCGGCATCTTCGCCGTCGGCTTCTTCATGCGGCCCGTCGGCGGCTGGCTCCTCGGCCGGGTCGGCGACCGCAGGGGCCGCAAGGCCGCCCTCACCCTCACCGTCACGCTCATGTCCGCCTCGGCGCTGCTCATCGCCGTCGCCCCCACCTACGCCGTCGCCGGATACGGCGGCGCCGCCGTCCTCCTGGTCGCCCGGCTGCTCCAGGGCCTCTCCGTCGGCGGCGAGTACGCGGCCAGCGCCACGTACCTCACCGAGGCCTCGGCCCCCGAGCACCGTGGCTTCGCCTCCAGCTTCCAGTACGTGTCGATGACCGCCGGCCAGATCCTCGGCCTCGGCCTGCTGATCGTCCTCCAGCGGACGATGTCCGCCGAGGCCCTGCACAGCTGGGGCTGGCGCGTCCCCTTCGTCATCGGGGCCCTCGGCGCGGCCGTCGTCTTCTACCTGCGCCGCACCATGCTGGAGACGGAGGTGTACGAGGAGAGCGCCGACGCGGGCGTCGAACCCGGCGAGCAGGGCACCCTCCGGGCCCTGTGGGCGCACCGGCGGGAGGCGTTCCTCGTCGTCGCGCTCACCATGGGCGGGACCGTGGCGTACTACACGTACACCACCTACCTCACCAAGTACCTCTCGAACTCCGCCGGGCTCCCCAAGCAGACCGCCACCCTGGTCTCCTTCTGCGCCCTCATCGTCTTCGCCTGCCTGCAGCCGCTCGCCGGGCGGCTCTCCGACCGGATCGGCCGCCGCCCCCTCCTCATCGCCTTCGCGGTCGGCTCCACCGTCCTCACGGTGCCGATCATGACGATGCTGGGGCACGCGGGCTCCTTCTGGCCGGCGCTCGGGCTCTCCCTCCTCGCCCTCCTCGTCGTCACCGGCTACACCTCGATCAACGCGTGCGTGAAGGCCGAGCTGTTCCCCACCGGCGTCCGCGCCCTCGGCGTCGCCCTGCCGTACGCGATCGCCAACGCCCTCTTCGGCGGCACCGCCGAGTACGTGGCCCTCTGGTTCAAGAACGCCGGGATCGAGTCGGGCTTCTTCTGGTACGTCGCCGGCTGCGCGGCCGTCTCGCTGGTCGTGTACGTCACCATGCGGGAGACCCGCGACATCGACCTCGGCCGGGTGGGGAGGACCGGGAAGCCGGACCGCGCCGGCGAGCAGGAGAAGGCGTCGGCCCCCGTCCTCTGACCACCCCTACGGGGTGGCGCTCGCACGGGCGCTCGCCACCCGCTGCTGAAGCTTCTGGAGGACGCCCCGGGCCCGCGGGCCCAGGGCCGCGGCGTTGTCAGGGGTCTCGTAGACGAGCACGCTCACCACGGTGTCGCCCGTCCGGCCGGTGTAGAAGACGTAGGGGTAATCGGTCGTGGCGCCGCTGGCGTCCGCCGTCTGGGTCCCCTCCTCGGCCACCGTCCGGTCGAGGCCGGCCACCTCGGGCGCCGTGGCCTGGCGGACCGAGGACCAGCGCACCTTCTCGAACTGCTGCGTCGGGCAGCGGCGCGTGGTCTCCTCCGCGCCGTCGACGTACGCCTCGGCCGTCTCCGCGTCCACGAAGACCCGCACCTCGGTGTTCGACGTCAGGGTCGACCGACTGTTCCGCACGGTGCGGTTGACCGCGGCCAGGGTCCCCGATCGGGCCGCCTGCTGGAAGCCCTTGCAGTCCTGCCCCACCTCGTACTCGCCCGCCGGGTCCTGCTCGTACGGGTCGCCCTTCGAGTACCCGGCCCCCCAGTCCGCCGGCGTCATGGCCACGCGCTCGGCGAGGGCCTGCGCCCGCGCACGGGCGGAGGAGGAGTCGGTGGGCGGGGCGGACGCCGCCGGGCTCGACGCGGTCGCGGGCGGGGGGTCGCCGTCGTCCCCGCCGAGCAGGGCCACCAGGCCCACGCCCTGGTCGCCGCCACAAGCGCTCCACCGGCGGCGACCAGGGCGAAGCGGCGGCGGCCTCCTCCTCCGGGGGGCCGCGCGGTGGACCCGGCCCCCGAACCGTGCTGGGGGTCGGGCTCCGGCGGGGGCGGGCGGAGGGGACCGGAAGGCGGCCCCGAGGGAGGGCCGGACGGCGGTCCGGAGGGAGGCGCGGGAGGGGGCGGGGTGCTCACACGGACGATCGGTACCACCGGCGCGCCGCCCGCATCCTGAGACTGAGCTGCTCTCACCCGCGCGGCTGTGCCAGACTTCCGGCGTGCTTGCTACCACGATGATTATCGGCAGCGGCGCGCCGGTCCGCAGTGGCCACTGAACCGCGGAACGACCCCCGCGGCAGTGGACACCGTGCCCCAGACCCGCGCGCAGACCTCTCGCACCCGCGAGGGGTTTTTTCGTTTTCCGGCCCCACCCGCGCCGGAAACGGACGACGCGTGAGAATGGGGGCAAGTGGATCCAGACCTTCCGGAGCCACATCCGACAGGAGCCATCACAGTCATGACCACGGAGAACGGCGAGAGCCCGCGCCTCGACGACAGCTTCCATGTCTTCGACACGACGCTGCGCGACGGGGCGCAGCGTGAAGGCATCAACCTCACCGTCGCGGACAAGCTGACCATCGCCCGGCACCTCGACGAGTTCGGCGTGGGCTTCATCGAGGGCGGCTGGCCCGGCGCCAACCCGCGCGACACGGAGTTCTTCGCCCGCGCCCGCCAGGAGATCGCGTTCAGGAACGCCCAGCTCGTCGCCTTCGGCGCCACCCGCAGGGCCGGGGGCAGCGCCGCCGACGACCCGCAGGTCAAGGCGCTCCTCGACTCCGGCGCTCCGGTGATCACCCTGGTCGCCAAGTCGCACGACCGCCACGTCGAGCTGGCCCTGCGCACCACCCTCGACGAGAACCTGGAGATGGTCCGCGACACCGTCGCCCACCTGCGCTCCCAGGGCCGCCGCGTCTTCGTGGACTGCGAGCACTTCTTCGACGGCTACAAGGCCAACCCGGACTACGCCAAGGCCGTGGTGCGCGCCGCGCACGAGGCCGGCGCCGACGTCGTCATCCTCTGCGACACCAACGGCGGCATGCTCCCCGCCCAGATCCAGGCCGTCGTCGCCACCGTCATCGCCGACACCGGCGCCCGGCTCGGCATCCACGCCCAGGACGACACCGGCTGCGCCGTCGCCAACACCCTCGCGGCCGTCGACGCGGGCGCCACCCACGTCCAGTGCACCGCCAACGGCTACGGCGAGCGGGTCGGCAACGCCAACCTCTTCCCCGTCGTCGCGGCCCTGGAGCTGAAGTACGGCAAGCGGGTGCTGCCCGAAGGCGCCCTCGCCGAGATGACGCGGATCTCCCACGCCATCGCCGAGGTCGTCAACCTCACGCCGTCCACCCACCAGCCGTACGTCGGCGTCTCCGCCTTCGCCCACAAGGCCGGCCTGCACGCCTCCGCCATCAAGGTCGACCCCGACCTCTACCAGCACATCGACCCCGAGCTGGTCGGCAACACCATGCGGATGCTCGTCTCCGACATGGCCGGCCGGGCCTCCATCGAGCTCAAGGGCAAGGAGCTGGGAGTCGACCTCGGCGGCGACCGGGCCCTGGTCGGCCGGGTCGTCGAGCGGGTCAAGGAGCGCGAGCTCAAGGGCTACACGTACGAGGCCGCCGACGCCTCCTTCGAGCTGCTCCTCCGCGAGGAGGCCGAGGGCCGGGCCCGCCGCTACTTCCGTACGGAGTCCTGGCGGGCGATCGTCGAGGACCGCCCCGACGGCACCCACGCCAACGAGGCCACCGTGAAGCTCTGGGCCAAGGGCGAGCGGATCGTCGCCACGGCGGAGGGCAACGGCCCGGTCAACGCCCTGGACCGGGCGATGCGGGTGGCCCTGGAGCGGATCTACCCGCAGCTCGCCAAGTTCGAGCTGGTCGACTACAAGGTCCGCATCCTGGAGGGCCGCCACGGCACCGAGTCCACGACCCGGGTCCTGATCACGACCAGCGACGGCAACGCCGAGTGGTCCACGGTCGGCGTCGGCGAGAACGTCATCGCCGCCTCCTGGCAGGCCCTGGAGGACGCCTTCACGTACGGGCTGCTGCGAGTGGGGATCGACCCCGCCGAATAGGCGTTCTGCCTGCTATGTCTAGTTCGATGCCGTTCGGGTAGCGTCGAACCATGAGGACCAGGCCGCTCTCCGTACTGTCGGCCCTCGCCGGGCTGATCCTGCTGCTGCTCCTGGCCCTGGCCCCCTCCTCGGGCGCCAGGGCCACGGGGATCCCCGACGTGGCCGCCGCCCTGAAGCAGGGTCCGGTCTACGTCGATCCCGCCGCCGCCGACCAGCTCTCCCGGGCCGAGGCGGACGCCCTCGCGAAGAAGATCGAGGACGCGGACAAGCCGGTCTTCGTGGCCGTGCTGCCCGCGAACGCCCAGTTCCCGCCCGCCGATCTCTTCCGGAACCTGCGCACCCAGACCGGGATCACCGGTCTCTACGCGATCCGGCTCGGCGACGGGTTCGACGCCAAGGCCGACCCCTCGGTCATGTCCGCGGACGCCGTGAGCAACCTCGTCGCCTCCGTCCGCCAGCCCGGTGTGGACGCGGCCACCGAGCTGAACAACTTCGTCGACCAGGCCCTGCCCACCGCCCGCGGCTCCGCCCCCGCCTCCTGGGGCAGCGCCGGTACGGACGCCGGGGTCCCCGTCGCCGGACTCGTCACCCTCGGCGCCGTCGCCGCGGTCGGCGGCGCGAGCGCCTACGCCGTGGTCCGCGGCAAGCGCCGCCGGAAGGAGGCGGAGGAGCGGGAGGCGCTGGAGAAGCTCCGCGTCGTCGTCGACGAGGACATCACCGCCTTCGGCGAGGAACTCGAACGGCTCGACTTCCATCCCGCCGAGGCGGGCGCCGACGAGGAGATGCGCGCCGACTACGAACACGCCCTCGACGCGTACGACAAGGCCAAGGGCCTCATGGCCTCGGCCGCCCGCCCGCACGACGTCCGGGGCGTCACCGAGGCCCTGGAGGACGGCCGCTTCGCGCTCGCGGTGCTCGCCGCCCGACGCGCCTCCCGGCCCCTGCCCGAACGCCGCGCCCCCTGCTTCTTCGACCCCCGCCACGGGCCCTCGACCGAGGACCGCACCTGGACCCCGGCCGGCGGGGCGCCGCGCCAGGTGCCCGTCTGCGCCGCCGACGCGGCCCGGCTCGACGACGGCCTCGACCCGCTGGCCCGCACGGTCGACACCGGCTACGGGCGCCGCCCCTACTGGGAGGCGGGCCCGGCGTACGGGCCCTGGGCGGGCGGCTACTTCGGCGGCGGCCTCCTGCCCGGCCTCCTCGTCGGCACGATGCTCGGCTCGACGCTCTCCATGCCCGCGTACGCCTCCGAGTACGGCGGCTCCGAGTTCGAGGGCGGCGACGTCTCCGGCGCCGAGTTCGACTCCGGCTCCTTCGGCGGCGGCGACTTCGGCGGGGGCGACGGAGGCGGCTTCGGCGGCGGGGACTTCGGCGGTGGCGGCGGCTTCGACGGCGGCGGCGGGTTCTAGGCCCTCTCTTTTGGATCTTGCTTCCCGGTGGGTCACACCAGGGGCTTCACGGACATCAGCAGGTGCTGGTGGTCCCCCTTCCCGCCGTCGGTGAGCAGCGCGCGCTGCCCGGGGCCGAGGAGGTGGAAGCGGATCTCCGGGGCCTCGAACGAGCCGAGGGCGTCCAGCAGGTACCCGGGGTTGAACGCCACCGTCACCGGCTCGGCGGCGGTGCACACGGCCGGCAGCCGCTGGCTGGCCACGTCGTCCTCGTACCCCGCCCGCAGGTGGACCGTCGCCCCGTCGAAGGCGAGCCGGACGGGGCTGTCGCCCTCCGCGACGACCGCGACCCGCTTCACGGCCTCGACCAGCGGAGCCCGCGCGGTCACCGCGACGACGGGGTCGCCGAGCGCGAACAGCTTGTCGTGCTTCGGGAGCCGGCCGTCGAGCAGCCGGGTCGTGGCGCGCAGCCCGGCCGCCTCGAAGCCCAGCGAGCCCGCGTCCAGCGCGAGCCGGACCCGGTCCGCACCGGCGAGCGACCGGGCGATCTCGGCGAGGCGGCGAGCCGGGACCACCACGTCGGCGGCCGCGACTCCGGCGTCCGGGTACCACTCGAGGGCCCGGACCGCGTAGCGGTAGCGGTCCGTGGCCGCCAGGGTCATGACCGGGCCGTCGAGGGCGAGCCGTATCCCGGTGAGGACCGGCAGCGCGTCGTCCCGTCCGGCCGCCACGGCCACCTGGCCGACCGCCGCCGCGAAGGCGTCCGCGTCCACGTGCCCCCGGAGCGCGGGCAGCGCGGGCGCGGCCGGATAGTCGTCGAGCGGCAGCAGCGACAGGCCGAACCGGGCGTCGCCGGAGGTCACCGAGAGCCGGGCGCCCTCGGTCTCCAGGCGCGCCGCGCCGCGCGGCAGCACCTTGCAGATGTCGTGGAGCCGTCTGCCCAGGACGAGCGCCCGCCCCTCGGTCACGGTGTCGGCCTCGGTCTCGACCCGCGCGGAGGCCTCGTGGTCGAGCCCGGAGACGCGCAGCCGCCCGTCGGCCGCCTCCAGGAGCAGGCCCCCGAGGACGGGCACGGGGGACCGGGCGGGCAGCACGCGCGCGGCCCAGGCGACGGCGTCGGTCAGCGCGCCGCTGTCGATGCGGATGTCCATGCCGCCGACGCTAGCCGCCCCCACCGACAACGCCCTTGGCAGAAGGCCTCGTTCGGCCGGCGGGAGCGCGGGAACCCGGAAGCCCGGGAACGCCGGAGCCCCGGAACGCCGAGCGCCCGCCTTCCGCGGTGCGGAGGGCGGGCGCGCTCGTGGGTCCGGGCAGGTGTCCCGGAGGGAGGGACGATCAGGCGGCGTTCTTGATCGCGGAGATGTCGAAGTTCAGCTTCACCTTGTCGCTGACCATCACGCCACCGGTCTCCAGGGCCGCGTTCCAGGTCAGGCCCCACTCGGAGCGGAGGATCTCCGCCGAGCCCTCGAAGCCGACGCGCTCGTTGCCGTAGACGTCGGTGGCCGTGCCGTTGAACTCCAGGTCGATGGAGAGCGGCCGGGTGACGTCCTTGATGGTCAGGTCGCCGGTGATCCGGTACATGTCGCCGCCCAGCTGTGCCGCCTCCGTGGAGCGGAAGGTCATCAGCGGGAACCGCTCGGCGTCGAAGAAGTCGCCGCTGCGCAGGTGGCCGTCACGGTCCGCGATGCCGGTGTCGACGGACGCGATGCGCACGTCGATGGAGGCGGTCGAGGAGGCCGGGTCGGAGCCGTCGAGCCTCAGGGTGCCCTCGTGGTCGGCGAAGCTGCCGCGGACGTTGGTGACCATCGCGTGCCGGACGGTGAAGCCGATGCTGCTGTGCGCCGGGTCGATGGTGTAGTCGCCGGTGAGGGCGGCGAGCGCCGGGTCCACGGGGAGGGTGGCGGTGGCGGTGGTGGCGACGGACTCGGTGTTCTTGCGGCCGAAGAGACCCATGGCGTGCTCCTTGTCGGTGTTTGTTGAACCTTCAACGAGAATGACTGTAACCCCATTCCGTTCAACATTCAACATCTGGGGTCGAGGTTCACCCGAACGGCTTGGACTAACCGCAGGGGGTTCTTGGACTGGAGGGGCCCGCGCGGCGCGATCTCGTTGACGGTGCCGCCGGGGCGCGGGCCAATAGGGCGCATGTCCCTCCCCCTCTCACGAAGAATCCGTGCGGCCTGCGCGCTGGCGGCCGCGTCCTCCGTCGTGTTCACCCTCGCGTGGCCCGCCGTCGCCGAGCCCCGCAGCGCCCCGGCGGAGGCCGCCGCCACCTCCGTCATCGGCTCCGACCGGCTCGCCGTCGCCGTCGCCGACGACTTCCCCCGCGTCCTGTCGTACACCGACCGCGCGACCGGTGCCCGGCTGCTCGGCAGCACCTCCCCCGTCGAACGGGTCGTCCTGAACGGCACCCCGCACGCCGTCCGCGCCCAGGGCGCCCCCGTCCTGACCGCCACCTCCGCCGCCTACACGCTCGCCTTCCCCGACCTGCCGGGCGTGGAGATCGACGCGCGCCTGAGCGTCACCGGCCGGGCCACCACCTTCCGCGTCACCGCCGTCCGCGACACCGAGGCCTTCCGCGTCGGCACGATCGACATACCCGGCCACGACCTCGTGTCCGTCGGCTCCTCCGAACCCGGCGCCGCCACCGCCTTCACCCGGCTCGACCCCGACTCCACCCGGACCGCCGACGTGTTCGCGAAGGTCACGGCCGCCACCCCGGCCGAGACCACCCCGGTGGGTGCGACCTACGCGATCGTCAACACCGCCTCCCTCGCCGCCGCCGTCGAGTCCAACTCCAGCTACGACAAGCCCTCCGGCGCCTCCGCCCGCGACGGCGCCCGCTTCTGGCACCAGGCCCGCACGACCGGCGCCGAGACCCGCGTCGGCGTCTGGTCCGGCCAGTGGACCCACCGCGGCGCCGGCGCCCCGCACCCGGAGTCCGGCGACGACCTCCCCTGGGCCAGGGTCGTCGTCACCCCCGACGCCAACGCCGACGGCGTCACCGACTGGCAGGACGGCGCCATCGCCTTCCGTACGATCGGGATCAGGGCGCCCGGCAGCGAGAAGACCCCCGGCCGGGTGGTCGCCCACATCCCCTTCAACTTCGCCTCCCAGGCCACCCACCCCTTCCTGCGCACCCTCGACGACGTCAAGCGGATCTCGCTCGCCACCGACGGACTCGGCCAGTTCGCCCTGCTCAAGGGGTACGGCTCCGAGGGCCACGACTCGGCCCACCCCGACTACGGCGGCAACTACAACAAGCGCGCGGGCGGCCTCGCCGACCTCAACACCCTCCTCGCGGCCGGCCGGACGTGGGGCGCGGACTTCGGCGTCCACGTCAACGCCACCGAGTCCTATCCCGAGGCGAAGAACTTCAGCGAGACCCTCGTCGACAAGACCAAGCCCGGCTGGAACTGGCTGAACCAGAGCTACTCCATCGACCAGCGCCGCGACCTCAACAGCGGCGACCTCGCCCGCCGCTTCCAGCAGCTCCGCGACGAGACCCACCCCGGCCTGTCGACGCTCTACGTCGACGTCTACTACACACACGGCTGGATCGCCGACGAGACGATGCGGGCCGTCCGCGCCCAGGGCTGGAACGTCGCCACCGAGTGGTCCGACAAGTTCGAGCGCGACTCCCTCTGGTCCCACTGGGCCAACGACCTCGACTACGGCGGCGCCACCAACAAGGGCCTCAACTCGAGGATCATCCGCTTCATCCGCAACGGCGAGAAGGACGTCTGGAACGACCACCCCGTCCTCGGCCAGACCGCGCTCGTCGACTTCGAGGGCTGGACCGGCGAGACCGACTGGAACGCCTTCACCGCCAACATCTGGCAGCGCAACCTCCCCGCCAAGTACCTCCAGCAGCAGAAGATCACCCGCTGGAACGGCACCGACATCGCCTTCACCGGAGGCGTCCGCGGCACCGTCGAGAACGGCCGCCGCACCTTCTACGAGCACGGCCGCAAGGTCCTCGACGGCGACGCCTACCTGCTCCCGTGGTCCGGCGGAGCCAAGCTCTACCACTACAACAAGACCGGCGGAAGGACGAGTTGGGCCGTCCCCGGTACCGGTGCGTACACCGTCTACCGCCTCACCGACAACGGCCGCACGAAGGTCACCACCGTCCGCCCGGTGAACGGCCGCGTCACCCTCGACGCCACCGCCGGACAGCCGTACGTCCTCCACCGCTCCGCCCCCGCCGCCCAGGACCCCCGGTGGGGCGAGGGCACCCCCGTCGACGACCCCGGCTTCAACGACGCCCGCCTGACCGCCTGGACCACCACCGGCGCCGTCACCCGCGACACCGACGACCAGGGCCGCAACAGCGCGAAGCTCACCGGCCCCGCCACCGCCGCCGTCCGCCAGCAGATCACCGGACTCACCCCGGGCGCCCGGTACACCGCCTCCGCCCTGATCGAGGTCGAGGCGGGCGCGACCCGCCCCACCACCCTCAGCGTCGGCGGGCGGTCCGTGACCGTCGAACGGTCGGCGCTCCAGGACCGGGTCGCCGCCTCCGACTGGAACGGCACGCGCATGCAGCGCGCCAAGGTCACCTTCACCGCCCCCGCCACCGGCAGCACCCCGCTGAGCGTCGTGGCCGCCGCGGGCCCGGCCGCCACCGTCCGGATCGACGACGTCCGGATCGTCGCCAACGACCCGGCCACCCGCCCGGGCACCCTCGTGTACGAGGACTTCGAGGCCGTCGACCAGGGCTGGGGCCCCTTCCTCAAGGGCGACTCCGGCGGTACGACCGACCCGCGCACCCACATCGCCCAGCTGCACGCCCCCTTCACCCAGGCCGGCTGGAACGGCAAGGCCATCGACGACGTGATCGGCGGCGCCGAGTCCCTCAAGTCCCACGACGAGAACAGCGGCCTCGTCTACCGCACCGCGCCCTGGACCGTCCCCCTGGAGGACGGCCACGCCTACCGCGTCTCCTTCGCCCACCAGTCGAGCCACTCCGGCGCCTACGAGTGGATCACCGGCTACGACCGCGCGAACGGCACCTCCGTCGAGACCCGCCGCACCCCGCTCGGACAGCAGCGCACCACCGGACGCTTCGAGGAGACGGTCACCGCCGGCTGCGGCGACACCTGGGTCGGCCTGCGCAAGCGCGGGGACGCCCCCGACGGCGCCGACCTCGTCCTCGACGAGTTCACCGTCACCGACCTCGGGCCGGCCCCGGCCCGCCCCGCCTGCGGCACCCTGACGACGACCGCCCCCGGGACCCTGGAGCCCGGCCGCCCGAACCGGGTCACCGTCACCTTCGCCAACGACGAGGCCACCGAGGTCACCGGCGCCCGCGCCGCCCTCGCGCTCCCGGAGGGCTGGACCGCCGAGCCGGCCGCGCCCGTCGGGCTCGCCCCCGTCCCGGCCGGCGGCGCCGCCACCGCCACCTGGCACGTGACCCCGCCCATGGACGCCCCCTACCGGACGTACGCGCTCACCGCCGACCTCACGTACACGCTCGGCGGCGGGGAGCGGCACCTGAGCTCCACCGCCTCCGTCCGCACCCTGCCGCCGCCGCCCACCGCCGACAGCTGGGCGAGCGACCTCGACTGGACCTCGGCCACCAACGGCTGGGGCCCCGTCGAGCGGGACCTCTCCAACGGCGAGACGGGCGCCGGGGACGGCGCGCCCCTCCGGATCGGGGGGGTGGCGTACGCCAAGGGGCTCGGCACCCACGCGCCCGCCACCGTCCGCTACTACCTCGGCGGGAGGTGCACGTCCTTCACCGCCCAGGTCGGCGTCGACGACGTCCAGACCGCACGGGGCACCGTACGCTTCGCCGTGCGCGCCGACGGCACCGAGAAGGCGCTCTCACCCGTCCTCCGGGCCACCGACCCGGCCTGGTCCCTCACCGCGGACGTCACCGGAGCCTCCTACGTCGACCTCGTGGTCACCGACGGCGGCGACGGAAACGGCAACGATCACGCCGACTGGGGCGCCGCGCGCTTCCACTGCGGCTGACCCCCGGGCCGCCTCCGTCCGGGGGAGGTCCGTTCGGCCATTTGTGCACCCTCCACAACCGTGGGGGGTGCACGGCTGTTGACTCGGGCCCCGCAGGCCCCGGTTCTGTCCGTCCCCACCAGGAATCGACACGGAGGACTGTACGGAGTCGACGGCAGCGAATTCTTGGTCGAGTTCGTAGGGTCAGTACATGACCGTTGTCGACCAGATCCCGAGCGAGCCCGCCGACGCCCGAGGCCGCGTGGCCGAGCTGCACGTCCTGCGCGAGCAGGCCATGGCCGGCCCGAGCGAGCGCGCGACCGAGGCCCAGCACGCCAAGGGCAAGCTGACCGCACGCGAGCGCATCGAGCTGCTCCTCGACCCTGGTTCCTTCAACGAGGTCGAGCAGCTCCGGCGGCACCGCGCCACCGGCTTCGGCCTGGAGGCCAGGAAGCCGTACACCGACGGTGTCATCACCGGCTGGGGCACGGTCGAGGGCCGGACCGTCTTCGTCTACGCCCACGACTTCCGGATCTTCGGCGGCGCCCTCGGCGAGGCCCACGCCACCAAGATCCACAAGATCATGGACATGGCCATCGCGGCCGGTGCCCCGCTGGTCTCCCTGAACGACGGCGCCGGCGCCCGCATCCAGGAGGGCGTCTCCGCCCTCGCCGGCTACGGCGGCATCTTCCAGCGCAACACCCGCGCCTCCGGCGTCATCCCGCAGATCTCGGTCATGCTCGGCCCCTGCGCGGGCGGCGCGGCCTACAGCCCCGCCCTCACCGACTTCGTCTTCATGGTCCGCGAGACCTCGCAGATGTTCATCACCGGCCCGGACGTCGTCAAGGCGGTCACCGGCGAGGAGATCACCCAGAACGGCCTCGGCGGCGCCGACGTCCACGCCGAGACCTCGGGCGTCGCGCACTTCGCGTACGACGACGAGGAGACCTGCATCGCCGAGGTCCGCTACCTCCTGTCGATGCTCCCGCAGAACAACCGTGAGAACCCGCCGACCGTCGCCTCCGAGGACCCGGCCGACCGCCGCTCCGACGTCCTCCTCGACCTGGTGCCCGCCGACGGCAACCGCCCGTACGACATGCACAAGGTCATCGAGGAGCTCGTCGACGACGGCGACTACCTGGAGATCCACGAGCGCTGGGCGCGCAACATCATCTGCGCCCTGGCCCGCCTCGACGGCCAGGTCGTCGGCATCGTCGCCAACCAGCCGCAGTCGCTCGCCGGCGTCCTCGACATCGAGGCCTCCGAGAAGGCCGCCCGCTTCGTGCAGATGTGCGACGCCTTCAACATCCCGATCATCACCCTTCTGGACGTCCCCGGCTTCCTGCCGGGCGTCGACCAGGAGCACGGTGGAATCATCCGGCACGGCGCCAAGCTGCTCTACGCGTACTGCAACGCGACCGTGCCTCGGATCTCGCTGATCCTGCGCAAGGCCTACGGCGGCGCCTACATCGTCATGGACTCCCAGTCCATCGGCGCCGACCTGACGTACGCCTGGCCCACCAACGAAATCGCGGTGATGGGCGCCGAGGGCGCCGCCAACGTCATCTTCCGCAAGCAGATCGCGGAGGCCGAGGACCCCGAAGCCATGCGCGTGCGCATGGTCAAGGAGTACAAGGCGGAGCTGATGCACCCGTACTACGCGGCGGAGCGCGGCCTGGTCGACGACGTCATCGACCCCGCCGACACCCGCCAGGTGCTCATCAGGTCCCTCGCGATGCTCCGCACCAAGCACGCCGACCTGCCGTCCCGCAAGCACGGCAATCCGCCTCAGTAAGAGGAGACAACCACGTGACCACGCCCGCCAACCTTCTCCGCGTCGAGAAGGGCCACGCCGACCCCGAGGAGCTGGCCGCCATCACCGCGGTCCTGCTCGCCCGCGCCGCCGCCCGGCCCGCCGACGACCACGCCGTCGCGCACCACGGCCGCTCCACGGCAGGCTGGCGCCGCCTGGAGCGCCAGTCGGGTTTCCGCCCCTCTCACTCCTGGCAGGGCTGACCCACGTCCCGCCGAAGGCCCCCGCTCCCTCCCGGAGCGGGGGCCTTCGGCGTACGGCGTCCAGCGGTGCGGCGGTACGGCGGTACGGCGGTACGGCAGAGGCCCCGCGCACCGGAGGGTGCGCGGGGCCTCTCACATCCGTGGGGACGTCCCGTCGGGACTACCGCAGCCGGGCCATGAGGGCGTGCTCGACCAGGGTGATCAGCGCGCTCTTGGCGTCGGCCCGGTGGCGGGCGTCCGTGGTGATGATGGGGGTGTCGGGGCCGATCTGCAGGGCCTCGCGGACCTCTTCGGGGTTGTACGGCTGATGGCCGTCGAAGCCGTTGAGGGCGATGACGAACGGCAGGCCGCTGTTCTCGAAGTAGTCGACGGCCGGGAAGCAGTCGGCGAGGCGGCGGGTGTCGACGAGCACCACGGCGCCGATGGCACCGCGGACCAGGTCGTCCCACATGAACCAGAAGCGGTCCTGGCCGGGCGTACCGAACAGGTACAGGATCAGGTCCTGGTCCAGGGTGATGCGGCCGAAGTCCATCGCGACAGTCGTCGTCGTCTTGTCGCCGGTGTGCGTGAGGTCGTCGATGCCCGCGGACGCAGACGTCATGACGGCCTCGGTACGCAGCGGGTTGATCTCCGAGACGGCGCCGACGAACGTGGTCTTGCCCACGCCGAAGCCACCCGCCACCACGATCTTCGCGCTGGTGGTTGAACGGGCCGCGCCGCCGCTAGAGCTTGCGAAGTCCACTGAGCACCCTTTCGAGCAGTGTCACGTCTGGCTGACCACCGGCGGCCTCGTCGCCGCCGGGCTGGTGGATGGCGACAAGCCCCGCCTCGGCCAGGTCGGCGACGAGGATCCGGGCAACGCCGAGGGGAATGGAGAGAAGTGCCGAGATCTCCGCGACCGACTTGATCTCGAAGCACAGCCGGCAGATCCGCTGGTGCTCGGGCAACTGCCCCTGCAGCCGGGAGGGATCGGCCGTCGTACTGACCAGCGCCTCGATGGCGAGCTGGTAGCGCGGCCGGGTCCGGCCGCCGGTCATCGCGTACGGACGCACGAGCGGGTTGTTCCCGCCCGAGGCGCCCGAACCGCCCGAACCGCTCGTGGCGCGCGGCGCGTTGGGCGAGCCCGCGGGGGCCGAGGGAGCCTGCTGCCGATACGGCTGAGAAGCGCCCTGTCTGCTGGGTGCGGAGGGAAAGTTGAACCGGTTCTGCGCGGCATCGCCGAGCGGTGCCTGATGCGCGTCAAAACCGTTGTACGGACTACTGCCCGGGGGTGTTCCCACGTCTCCTCCTCCGACTGCTTCGCGGCCCCATGTCCCTTGAAACCGCGCCACCGCACCTTACGGTGCGGTGACGAGAAACGCACTGTCTGTCTGTTAGTTGAGAAGACTTCCCTGGAGCTCCGCCCGCAGGTCGGGCGTCAGGACAGTGCCGGCCCGGTCCACGAGAAGGGCCATCTCGTAGCCCACCAGACCGATGTCGGCCTCCGGGTGGGCGAGGACGGCCAGCGAGGAGCCGTCCGAGATCGACATGATGAAGAGGAAGCCGCGCTCCATCTCCACCACGGTCTGGTTGACCGCACCACCCTCGAAGATCCGGGACGCACCCGCGGTCAGCGAGGTCAGTCCGGACGCGACCGCCGCAAGCTGATCGGCGCGGTCCCGGGGGAAGCCCTCCGACATCGCAAGGAGGAGGCCGTCGGCGGAGACCACCACCGTGTGGGACACCCCGGGGGTGTTGTCCACGAAGTTGGTGATCAACCAGTTCAGATTCTGCGCCGCCTGGCTCATCGCGCTCACACTAACGCTCCTGGTTGTAGGTACTGCCCGGGCCGAGGCCCGATCCGTTCGTGTCCGTTCCCGCGCTGCGTCCCTGCTGGACGCCCCGGCGCAGGTTGCTCAACCTGCCCCGTACGTCCTCGGGTGCGCGGGAGACCTGGGGGCCGCCCTGCGGGGTCTGCTCCGCCGTGCCCTCGACCAGGTTGGCCTTGGGGACGCGCCGGGGAAGCCCGGACGAGGTGACCCCGCCCGCCTTCGGCTCGCGGAGCTTGCCGGCCCGCTGCCAGCGCTCGTCGTTGGCCGAGCGCCATTCGTCGGTACCGTCGGCTTCGTTCTGCTGCTGCGCGGGCTGCTGGGTCGCCGGTCGCGCGGACTGCTCCGGCGCGGACCGCTGCGCCTGGGGCGTCTGCGGGGCGACGCTGCCACGGCGCGGCAGACCGGCGTCGGTGAGTGCGTGGCCGGCATCCGGGGCGGGACTCGCGGTCGGACCCGGACGGTCGAAGCCTACGCGCTCGGCGGCCTGCGCGGGAGCGCTCGGAGCAGATTCCGATTCGGCTCCGTATGACGGGTCGTAGCCGCCCTGGTAACCGTTGCCGTCCTGCCACTCTCCCTGGTGGGCGTGGGGATCGAACGTGTTGCCGTACTGCTGCTGTTCGACGGTCGGGGAGTCGTACGAGGCTTCCGCATACGCACCCTGCGGGTAGCCGTCGGCGGGCTGGTCGTACCCCTCGTAGCCCTGCTGCGCCGGGTAGCCGTAGCCGTCCTGCGGGGACGGGGCGTAGCCGTTCGCGTACTCCTGGCCGTACTCCTGACCGCCCTGGTCGTACCCGGCCTGCGACTGGCCCTGGCCGTAGTCGCCCGCGTACTCCTGGCCCGGCTGCTCGTACGCACCCTGCTCGTACCCGGCCTGCTCGTACTCCTGGGCCGGGGCCTGGCCGGTCGCCTGGGCCTCCAGGGCCGCGCGGCGCTCGTCGCGCTGCAGCGAGCGGTTGACCGGGTCGAGCGGGCGCTCCTCCGTCTGCTGCTCGTAGCGCGAGTCGTCGAAGCCGAGCTCGGCGGCGGTCCGCAGCTGCTGCGGGGGGGCCTCGAAGGCGTTCTGCTGCTGGCGCGGAATGATCTGGGAGACGGTGAAGTCGTCCTGGACCGGCTGCTCGCCACCGCCACCGTGGGTGATGGCGTCCGGCAGCATGACCAGCGAGGTCGTACCGGCCTGCTCGCCCGAGGGGCGGAGCTGGACGCGGATGCCGTGCCGGTCGGCGAGCCGGCCGACCACGAAGAGGCCCATGCGCTGCGAGATGGCGGCGTCCACGGTGGGCGGGTTCGCCAGCTTGTGGTTGATGTCCGCGAAGTCCTCGGCGGTCAGGCCGATGCCCTTGTCGTGGATCTCGACCATCACGCGGCCGTCGGGCAGACGGGTCGCGGTCACGCGGACCTTCGTCTGCGGGGAGGAGAACGTGGTCGCGTTCTCCAGGAGCTCGGCGAGCAGGTGCACGAGGTCGGTCACGGCCTGGCCGTGGATCTCGGCCTCCGGGACGCCCGCGAGCTCGATGCGCTCGTACTGCTCCACCTCGGAGGAGGCGGCGCGCATGACGTCGACCAGCGGGACCGGCTGGTCCCAGCGGCGGCCCGGCTCCTCACCGGCGAGGACCAGGAGGTTCTCGCCGTTGCGGCGCATACGGGTCGCCAGGTGGTCCAGCTTGAAGAGGTTCTCCAGCTGGTCCGGGTCGGCCTCGTTGTTCTCCAGGTCCGTGATGAGGGTCAGCTGGCCCTCGATCAGCGACTGGTTGCGGCGGGACAGGTTGGTGAAGATCGCGTTGACGTTGCCCCGGAGCATGGCCTGCTCGGCGGCGAGCCGGACGGCCTCGCGGTGGACCTGGTCGAAGGCGCGGGCGACCTCGCCGATCTCGTCCTGGGAGTCGATCGGGATGGGCTGCACGCGGGTGTCGACCCGGCCGGGGTCGGTGCGGGAGAGCTGGTCGACGAGCATCGGCAGGCGCTGCTCGGCGATGCCGAAGGCGGCGGTGCGCAGCTCGCGCATCGAGCGGCTCATCTGGCGGGCCATCATCCCGGCGAGGATGAAGGCGGCGAGCAGGGCGAGGACGACGCTGGCGCCGATGACCCAGGCGTCGGTCTGCGCGTCGTCGGAGATCTTGACGGCCTCGGCCACGGCCTTGTCGACGAGGGCCTTCTCGACCTCGCTGTAGCCGTCGAACTTGGCGGTGGAGACGGCCATCCAGGAGTCGGCCGTGATGCCCTGGGCCTTCAGCGCCGCGAGGGCGTCGGCGTCGTCGGCGCTGCCGATCCGGACGGCCATGCCGGTGAAGACGGAGCCGTCCTGGCCCTTGGGGAGCTCGACGCCCGCGGCGGCCATCTGCTTGGCGCCGTCGGTGGCCTTCCTGGTCATGACCTTCTTGAGGAGCTCCACGTCCTCGGGAAGGCCGCCGGAGGTGAACTCGCCGAGGGCGATCTGCTCCAGGTAGTTGTACGAGTTGAACGCCACCGACTGCTGGGCGAACACCGTCTCCTCGCGGCTGGGCCGGACGAGCAGGTGGGTGCCGATGGAGCGCTGGAGGGACTCGGCGCCCTTGGAGAGCTGGATCGCGTAGACGCTGCGGCCGTAGGCGGTGATATTGCCGGTGCCGAGGCCGAGCTCGTTCGAGAACTCCATGAGGAAGTGCTGGATGCCGACGTAACCGCGCTCGGTCTCCACCGGGTCCATGGCCTGGGAGTACGCGGCCTCGCGGAGCGCGGCGAGCTTCGGCTCGGCGTCCTTGAACTTGCGGAGACGGTTCTCCAGGCCCTGCCCGGAGGGCATGTTCTTGACGGCCTCGTCGAACCGGTCGCCCGCGGCGTCGGTCGCGGCGTACGCCTTGAGGACCTCGTCGCTCTCGCGGGCGGTCTTCGACGTGGCCAGGAGCAGCGGGCGCGCGGTGAGGTCGCGCTCGTTGAGGAGGGCGGTGCTGTACTCCGAGGCGGCGCGCACGATGAGCGCCGTCTTCTCGGCGTCCTGCGCCTCCTGCCAGGTGTCGATGGCGCCCTTGACCTGGAAGCCGCCCATGACGAGGCCGACGAGCACGGGTATGAGCAGGATCGCGTTCAGTCGGGTGGGCACCCGCCAGTTGCGCGGAGACAGCTTGCTGGAGCTTCCCTGGGAGCCGGCCGCTGCGGGGGCGGGCGTCACGGGCACGTCCGCGGGCGACATCGCCGTGCGCGACGGCGGGGTGAAGTTGCCCCGCGTCTCCTGCTCCGCGGAGCTTTCCTTGCTTCGCCTCACTCGACCAACAACCTCTCGGCGTCGGCACCTACGTTGTGCCGGTGTTTCGTTCAGGGCCGTACTACTCGGGAGTTCATGAATTGCAGCACGTGATGGGGGTCCGTTCCAAACAGTGGGATGCGGCCTCCCGCGGCGGTCCGGAGCACAGATAAAACAGACATAAAGAGCGAGCCCCGCCAAATGGCGGGGCTCATGTGAGCACAGCGACACCGATCGGATGCGTCGGGTGTCCGTGGCTCACCAATTCTCTGTCGAAACGTTATGAAGCCGGGGACGGCCGTGTCGAAGGACACAGATCACCCCGGCCCGGGGGCATATGACGTGCTTCCGCCCTTCCCCGCCGGCCGCTACTTGAGCCGGGCCATAAGGGCGTGCTCGACCAGGGTGATCAGCGCGCTCTTGGCGTCGGCCCGGTGACGGGCGTCCGTGGTGATGATCGGGGTGTCGGGGCCGATCTGCAGCGCCTCGCGGACTTCCTCGGGCTGGTAGGGCTGGTTCCCGTCGAAGCCGTTGAGGGCGATGACGAAGGGGAGCCCCGAGTTCTCGAAGTAGTCGACGGCCGGGAAGCAGTCGGCGAGGCGGCGGGTGTCGACGAGGACGACGGCGCCGATGGCACCGCGGACCAGGTCGTCCCACATGAACCAGAAGCGGTCCTGGCCGGGCGTACCGAACAGGTACAGGATCAGGTCCTGGTCGAGCGTGATGCGACCGAAGTCCATCGCGACCGTCGTCGTCGTCTTCCCACCGGTGTGCGTGAGGTCGTCGATGCCCGCCGAAGCGGAGGTCATGACGGCCTCGGTACGCAGCGGGTCGATCTCCGAGACGGCGCCGACGAACGTGGTCTTGCCCACGCCGAAGCCGCCCGCCACCACGATCTTCGCGCTGGTGGTCGATCTGGCGGCGCCGCCGTTAGAGCTTGCGAAGTCCACTGAGCACCCTTTCGAGCAGTGTCACGTCCGGCGTGCCGCCGGTCTCTCCGTTGCCCGGCTGGTGGATCGCCACCATGCCCGCTTCGGCCAGGTCGGCGACGAGGATCCGGGCGACACCGAGCGGCATCGACAGCAGGGCCGACACCTCGGCCACCGACTTGACCTCGCGGCACAGGTGGCAGATCCGCTGGTGCTCCGGGAGCAGGGTGGCGAGGTGGGCCGGGTCGGCCGTGGTGCTGACCAGTGCCTCGATGGCGAGCTGGTAGCGCGGCCGGGTCCGGCCGCCGGTCATCGCGTACGGGCGGACCAGCGGCTGGTCGCCCTCATGTCCGTACGGATCGTCCAGGGACGAGCCGCCGTACGGATCGTGAGAGGCGGTGGGCGGGGTCATGAATCCTCCGGGCGTGACGGCCTGACTGCTGCCGTCTGATGGGGCCGGTGGGGGGCCGGGTGGGGCGGCCGGACGATGAACGGGCCGAAGGCGGTACGGAGGGGCGCAACGCCTTCGCTTCGAGCGGGTGGGGGACCGCTCAGTGGAG
This sequence comes from Streptomyces sp. NPDC003327, assembly GCF_053589515.1. Lineage (NCBI taxonomy): Bacteria > Bacillati > Actinomycetota > Actinomycetes > Kitasatosporales > Streptomycetaceae > Streptomyces > Streptomyces sp. NPDC003327. The sequence goes on from NZ_JBSFSA010000014.1 coordinate 76,114, forward strand.
CAGGCTGCCCTGGAGCTCCGCACGGAGATCCGGGGTGAGGACGCTGCCGGCCCGGTCGACCAGCAGCGCCATCTCGTAGCCGACGAGGCCGATGTCGCACTCGGGGTGCGCGAGCACGGCCAGCGAGGACCCGTCCGAGACCGACATGAGGAAGAGGAAGCCGCGCTCCATCTCCACCACGGTCTGTGCGACGGGCCCGCCCTCGAAGATCCGGGACGCGCCCGCGGTCAGCGAGGTCAGTCCGGACGCCACCGCCGCGAGCTGGTCCGCGCGGTCGCGGGGGAATCCTTCGGACATCGCGAGCAGGAGTCCGTCGGCGGAGACCACCACTGTGTGGGACACCCCGGGGGTGTTGTCCACGAAGTTGGTGATCAACCAGTTCAGATTCTGCGCCGCCTGGCTCATCGCGCTCAACTAACGCTCCTGCTGGTGGTTCGGACCGAGGTGGAAGCTACCCGTGGTCGAGTTGCCCGCCTGGCGGCCCTGCTGGATGCCGCGGCGCAGATTGGTGAGCCGGCCGCGGACGTCGTCGGGTGCACGCGAGACCTGGGGGCCGGCCGTGTGGGCCTGCTCCTGGGCGGTCCCGGGTACGAGGTTGGCCTTCGGCACGCGGCGCGGGAGGCCGGAGGTGGTGACGCCGCCGGCCGCGGGCTTGCGCACCCGCTCCGCCTGGCGCACCAGCTCGTCGTTGGGCGAGGTCCGCCAGGCGGCCCCGTTCGGCCGGCCGGCGTCGCCGCCCGCCGGCCCACCGGGCTGACGCGGCGCCGCCGGAGCGGCCGACTGCGGCACCACCGGGGTCTGCGTCGTGCTGTCGAACTCCTGGCCCCGGCCGGCGGACCGGCCCTGCGCCTGCTGCTGCGCGGGGTCCTGGTACCAGTTGTTCTCCAGCGAGTCGAACAGCGGCGTCCGTGCGTCGCCCGCGCCACCCGGCGCCGGCGGCAGGGCCTCCGGACGACGCGGCTGGCCGAGCTGCGGCTGACGCGGCTGCGCCTGCTGCGGGGCCTGCTGCTGGTGGGGCTGCTGTGCGTGCTGGCCCTGGGGCGCGTGGGGCGCCTGGGGTGCCTGCGGGGCGCCGAAGTCGCCGGAGCCACCGCCGGTCCGCTGCCGCGGGGCCTGGCCCGGGAGGCCCTGGGGACCCTGCTGGCCGAACTGCTGCTGCTGGCCGCCCTGGTAGCCCTGCGGAGCCTGCGGCTGCTGGGCGTGCCGGCCCTGCTGCGCCTGCTGGGGCGCCTGGGGCGCGCCGAAGTCGGGCCGCGGGAACGGGGCCGTCGAGGCCGGGTCCTGGACGCCGCCCTGGTACGCCTGCGGAGCCTGCGGCTGCTGGCCGTGCTGGGGCTGCTGCGCGTGCTGGCCCTGGTGCGCCTGCTGCGCCTGCTGGGGCGCGCCGAAGTCGGGCCGCGCGAACTGGCCGGTGGAGCCGGGGCCCTGCGGGGCACCGAAGTCCGGGCGGGCGAACTGGCCGGTGGAGCCGGGGCCCTGGGGGGCGCCGGGCATCGCGTACTGGCCGGTCGTCTCCGGGTCCTCGTGGCCGCGCGGGGCGTCCAGCGGGCTCATGTCCTGCTGCGGGCGGCGCACCGGCTGCTGGGCCGGGTCGTTGCCCCAGCTCGCGGCCTGCGGGCGCGGGGCCTGCTGCGCCTGCGGGTCGCCGCCGGGCAGCTCGGCGCGCGGGAAGCCGTTCTGGCCGGGCTGGTTGCCCTGCTGCGGCTGGCCCTGCGGCTGCTGCTGGCCCTGCGGCTGGCCGCCCCACACGTCCGTACGGGACGGGATGGCGCTGGCGGCGCCGCCGATGAGGCCACCGGTGCCCGGGCCCGGACGCAGCGGGTCCTGGCCCTGCGGGGCCTGGGGCGCCTGCGGGAGCTGACCGGTCCGGTCCGCCTGGGCGTTCTGCGGCTGCGGGGCACGGGTACCCGGGCCGCCCGCGAGCGGGCCGCCCTCCCGGCCGGGCAGCGCGGCACGCGGCGCGGAGCCCGCGCCGACCTGGCCGCGCGCGGCACCGGCACCGGTAGCGAGCCGGCCCGCCGCCGAGCCACCGCCGCCGAGGCCCGGACGGGCACCGCCGGGGCCACCGGCCGCGCCGGGACCGCCGGCGAGACGGCCGCCGGGGGCGGAGCCGCCCTGCGGCACGGCGCCCTGGCCGCCGGGGCCCGCCTTCGGAGCGGGCTTCTTGCCGCCCTGGGCGACGTCGACGGGGAGCATGACGAGCGCGGTGGTGCCGCCCGAGTCCGAGGGGCGCAGCTGGATGCGGATGCCGTGTCGCAGGGACAGGCGGCCGACCACGAACAGACCCATGCGGCGGGAGACGGAGACGTCCACGGTGGGCGGCGAGGCGAGCCGCTCGTTGATCGCGGCGAGGTCCTCGGGGGAGAGGCCGATGCCGGTGTCGTGGATCTCGACGAGCACGCGGCCGTCGGGCAGCGCGTGACCGGTGACCCGGACCTTGGTCTGCGGCGAGGAGAACGAGGTGGCGTTCTCCAGCAGCTCGGCGAGGAGGTGCACGAGGTCGTTGACGACCCGGCCGGCGACCTCGGTCGCCGGGACCGCGGCCAGTTCGATGCGCTCGTACTGCTCCACCTCGGAGGCCGCGGCACGCAGGACGTCGACGAGCGGGACGGGTCGGGTCCAGCGGCGGCCCGGCTCCTCGCCCGCGAGGACGAGGAGGTTCTCGCCGTTACGGCGCATGCGGGTCGCGAGGTGGTCGAGCTTGAAGAGCGAGGACAGCTGGTCCGGGTCGGCCTCGCGGGACTCCAGCTCGGAGATGAGCGAGAGCTGACGCTGGATGAGGCCCTGCGAACGACGCGAGAGGTTGGTGAACATCGCGTTGACGTTGCCCCGGAGGAGGGCCTGCTCGGCGGCGAGGCGGACCGCCTCGCGGTGCACGTCGTCGAAGGCCGCGGCCACCTGGCCGATCTCGTCGCGGGAGTGCACACCGACGGACTCGACGGAGGTGTCGACGTCCTGCGGGTCCGACTCGGAGAGCTGCTTGACGAGCTCCGGCAGGCGTTCCTGGGCGACCTTGGTCGCGGTGTCCTGGAGCCGGCGCAGCGAGCGGATCATGGACCGGGCCACGACGAACGCGCCGATGAGAGAGACGCCGAGGACCAGGAGGATGAGCGCACCGTTGATGATGGCCTCGCGCTGCGACTCCTGCCGCAGCTCACGGGCCATGGTCTCCATGTCGCCGAGGAGCTCGTCCTCGATCTTGTCCATGGCGCTGATCTTGGTGCCGTACTCGTCGGTGAAGTCGAGGTGGCCTCGCCGGCCCTCGCCCATCGCCGTGTCGTTGTTGAGCACGCGCTCGGCGTACTTGTCCGCCGACTGGATGGTCGGGTTGCCGGTGCTCAGGGAGGCGGTCAGCTCCGCGGCGTCGCCGCCGGTGTCCTCGTACACCGCCTCGAAGGACTTGAGCTCGACCTTCTCACTGTTGAGCGCGGCCTCGGCGTACAGGCGGTCACCGGGCTGGATCTTGCCCGGCCGGGTGTCGTTGGCGGGCAGGGCCGCCGCGATGATCGCCTGCTGGATGGAGGCGTACTCCTTGGCGGACGAGAACGCGGCGAGCGCGCGGGTCCGCTTGATCATGTCCGGGTTGCTGGTCGCCTGCGCCATGTCCTGGGAGAGGCTGAGCAGCGAGCGGATGAGGCGGCTGTAGGCCTCGACGGTCACCGAGTGGGACACGCCCTCGCCGTAGGCGTTGCCGCGGATCGAGTTGAGCTGGATGACCTGCGAGGCGATCTGGCTGACGTTCTGGCGGATGCTGCGCAGCGCCTCGTCGCCCTCGGTCGCCGGGATGTCCTCGGTGGCGTCGAGGAAGGCCTTGTACTCGCGGTCGGTCCGCTTGCGCGGGTTGGCGACCTGGTAGTCGCTGACGGGCCGGCCGTTGGCCAGCGGACCGGCCGACAGGTCGCGCTCGGACTGCAGCGCCTGGGCGAGGTCGGTCGCCTCACGGGTCAGCTTGGTCAGCAGCTGCATGTGGTCGAGCTGCTCCATGTCCTGGAGCGACTCGCTGATGCGGATGCCGCCCAGGGTCGTCGCGGCGACCACGGGGAGGGTGAGGAGGGCGACCAGACGCGTCGAGATGCGCCAGTTCCGCAGGGCTATTCGGGGCCCCACCTCGTCACTGGCCTTGAGCTTGGGGGCTGCGGGCGCGTCGGCCGGGGCGGCCGTGGAGCTCGTGGAGCCCGGCCGCCTGCCCGTGTCGCCCTCGCCGGACGGACCCTGGCCCTGGTTCGGGGCGTGCGGGGCCGAGGGACCGCGGTCGGTCCCGGCGCGCGGTTCCTGCTCCGCCTGAGCTTCGGCTCGGCCCTGACGGGCCTGGGGAGAACCCGAGCCATCCCTCTTGAAACGTCCCTGCACTAGCGTCGCAACCTCTGGACCAGGCGTCCTTCCGGGTGAACGGAGAGGACGGTGTCGGCGTCGATCGGGACGCGCCAGCGTCCCGGGTGGTCGTCGTGACCGGCGCAGTTCCCCCTTTCCCGCCACTCGGCCGGCGCTGCGTTGCGCCCCCTGCGCGCCGGCTTGAAACCCGCGGCGGTGCGGGAATTCCAGCACAGTGGCGGATCTCCAACAAGGGCCGCGTGTCGCACCCCGAGGGGGATGACGAACCGTGCTCGCGAGGTCACCCCATGTAGAAGATGATCGCGGAGGAATCGGACTTTTCCGCTCCAATGGTCTGGCGTACCCGTGTGTCCCAGTCGACATGATCAGGAGCGGAATGCAGCATTCACAGCCCTAATGTCCGTTTGCGTGGCGACGGGACACAGTCCGTAATGCCCGGAATATGGTGTCAGTGGTGAGCAAACTCACACCCCGTTCGATGCCTTAGCCATGCATTCGAAGGGAATCGGATGTTTAGCCTGACGCTTTACACGATGCCCGACCGCTCGACGCCCGCGCCCCCGCGGCGTCCGTACCGGAACAAGGTCAGATCACCGCGATGAAGACGACGACGCTCCGCACCACGGCCAACCCCCGCCGCTCCACCCTCGCCCACCTCGAGGACGCCGCACAGCTCGGCCGGGGCGCCCAGCCGGAGTACGCGGCCGAGCTGCCCGGCACCACGGCCAACCCGCGCCGCACCATCCTCATGCAGGCCCCGGCCCCCTTCGAGCCGCAGCCGTACGCCTCCGCGACCCGCTGACCGCCGCCGCCCCCACCGCCCCGCGCGGCACCGCCGGCCGTCCGCCGGTCCGCCGCCCCGCGCCGCGTTAGCCTGGAGCGTCAGACTCCAGCCAGTAGCAAGTGAGGGGCGACAGCACTCGTGCGCATCGCCAGATTCTCCATCGACGGCAATGTCGCCTTCGGCGCCGTCGAGGGCGAGGGAACCGTCGAGTCCGGCGGCCTCGTCCTCGACATCATCAAGGGCATCCCGTACACCGACTTCGAGCTCAGCGGCACCAAGGTCCCGCTGAGCAAGGTCCGGCTCCTGCCGCCCGTCCTCCCCAACAAGGTCGTGGCCATCGGCCGCAACTACGCGGAGCACGCCGCCGAGCTCGGCCACGAGGTCCCCGACGTCCCCGTCGCGTTCTTCAAGCCCACCACCTCGGTGATCGGCCCCGGCGACGCCATCGAGTACCCCTCCTTCTCCCGCGAGCTGCACCACGAGGCCGAACTCGCCGTGGTCATCGGCCGCATGTGCCGCGAGGTCCCCCGCGAGCGCGTCAAGGACGTCGTCTTCGGCTACACCTGCGCCAACGACGTCACCGCCCGCGACGCGCAGCAGCGCGAGAAGCAGTGGGCGCGCGCCAAGGGCTTCGACACCTCCTGCCCGCTGGGCCCCTGGGTGGAGACCGGCCTGAGCCTCTCCGCCGCGGGCGACCTGACCATCCAGGCCACGGTCAACGGCGAACAGCGCCAGCTGGGCCGTACGAGCGACATGATCCGCTCCATCGAGGACCTGGTCGTCCACATCACCGAGGCCATGACGCTCCTGCCCGGCGACGTCATCCTCACCGGCACTCCCGCCGGGGTCGGCCCCCTCAACGTCGGCGACGAGGTCGCCGTCACCATCGAAGGCATCGGCACTCTCACCAATAGGGTGATCAAGCGTGGCTAACGCGAACATCCGCGTCCGTTTCTGTCCCTCGCCGACCGGCAACCCCCACGTGGGCCTGGTCCGCACCGCCCTCTTCAACTGGGCCTTCGCCCGGCACAACGAGGGCACCATGGTCTTCCGCATCGAGGACACCGACGCGGCCCGCGACTCCGAGGAGTCGTACGTCCAGCTGCTCGACTCGCTGCGCTGGCTCGGCCTCGACTGGGACGAGGGCCCCGAGACCGGCGGCCCGCACGCGCCGTACCGCCAGTCCCAGCGGATGGACATCTACAAGGACGTCGCCGACAAGCTCCTCGCCGGCGGGTACGCGTACCACTGCTTCTGCACCGCCGTGGAGCTGGAGGCGCGCCGCGACGCCGCCCGCCTCGCCGGCAAGCCCTCCGGCTACGACGGCACCTGCCGCAACCTGAGCGCCGAGCGCATCGAGCGCTACCGCGCCGAGGGCCGCGAGTCCATCGTCCGCTTCCGGATGCCCGACGAGCCGATCACCTTCACCGACCTCGTCCGCGGCGAGCTCACCTTCACGCCGGACAACGTGCCGGACTACGGCATCCTCCGGGCCAACGGCGCGCCGCTGTACACGCTGGTCAACCCGGTCGACGACGCCCTCATGGAGATCACCCACGTCCTGCGCGGCGAGGACCTGCTCTCCTCCACCCCCCGCCAGATCGCGCTCTACAAGGCGCTGATCGAGCTGGGCGTCGCCAAGGAGATCCCGCACTTCGGCCACCTGCCGTACGTGATGGGCGAGGGCAACAAGAAGCTCTCCAAGCGCGACCCGCAGGCCTCCCTCAACCTCTACCGGGAGCGCGGCTTCCTCCCCGAGGGCCTGCTGAACTACCTCTCCCTGCTCGGCTGGTCCTTCTCCGCCGACCAGGACATCTTCACGATCGAGCAGATGGTCGAGAAGTTCGACATCGCCGACGTCAACGCCAACCCGGCGCGCTTCGACCTCAAGAAGGCCGAGTCGATCAACGCCGACCACATCCGCATGCTGGACGTGAAGGCCTTCGCCGAGGCCTGCGAGCCCTGGCTGCGGGCCCCGCACGCCAACTGGGCGCCCGAGGACTTCGACCGCGCCGCCTGGGAGGCCATCGCGCCGCACGCCCAGACCCGCCTCACCGTCCTCTCGGACATCACGGCCAACGTCGACTTCCTCTTCCTGAAGGAGCCGGTCTTCGACCAGGCCTCCTGGGACAAGGCGATGAAGGGCGAGCCCGCCGCGCTGCTCACCACGGCCCGCGAGAAGCTCGTGGACGCCGACTGGAGCGACCCGGAGTCCCTCAAGAACGCGGTCCTGGCCGCCGGCGAGGCCCACGGCCTCAAGCTCGGCAAGGCCCAGGCCCCCGTCCGCGTCGCCGTCACCGGCCGCACGGTCGGCCTGCCGCTCTTCGAGTCCCTGGAGATCCTGGGCCGGGAGAAGACCCTGGCCCGCATCGACGCGGCCCTGGCGAAGCTCGCCGCGTAACCGCGTAACCGCGCTCCGTGCGGCACGGGGGCGGCACCCGGAGGACATCCGGGCGCCGCCCCCTTCGTCGTATCCCCTTCGCGGATCATCCCCGCACGGCCGCCCCCGGCGGTACCGTCGTCCCATGGCCATCCGTGCCGTCCTCTGGGACATCGACGACACCCTCTTCGACTACGCGAGCGCCGACCGCGCCGGCATGCGCGCCCACCTCGCCGCGGAGGGCCTCCTCGGGACCTACGCCTCCGTCGAGCACGCCCTGAGCCGCTGGAAGGAGCTCACCGAGCTGCACTGGCGGCGCTTCGAGGCCGACGGCGGCAGCTTCCAGGACCAGCGGCGCCACCGGGTCCGGGACTTCCTGGGGGCGCCGGGGCTCACCGACGGGGAGGCCGACGACTGGTTCGGGCGGTACGTCGTGCACTACCAGGCGGCCTGGGAGCTCTTCCCGGACGCGCTGCCCGTCCTCGACCTCCTCGCCGACGACTACCGGCACGCGGTCCTGTCGAACTCCAGCATCCACGCCCAGGAGCCCAAGCTCCGCGCCCTGGGCGTCCGCGACCGCTTCGAGGCCGTCCTGTGCGCCGCCGAGCTGGGCACCGCCAAGCCCGCCGCGGAGGCCTTCCTCGCCGCCTGCGCGGCCCTGGACCTCGCGCCGCACGAGATCGTGTACGTGGGTGACCAACCCGACATCGACGCCCGCGGCGCCGTGGAGGCGGGGCTGCGGGGGGTGTGGCTCGATCGCGCCGCCACGGGGGGCAGGCCCGAGCTGGACCGGATCACCGACCTCCACCAGCTCCCCGCCCTGCTCCGCGCGGATACCCGTTTTGGAGCACCGTCCACCTTCGGGTAATGTTCTTCCTGCGCCGAGGGGAGCAAGCCGAAAGGCAAGAACCCGGAAAGCGCAAGCCGAGCAAGATCCCCCTGGCGGGGACGTTGCCCCGGTGGCCTATGGTGTAATTGGCAGCACGACTGATTCTGGTTCAGTTAGTCTTGGTTCGAGTCCAGGTAGGCCAGCTCGCAGAGCTCATCTGCAAACCGTGGATGGCATCCACAAAGCCCCCGTTGTGTAGCGGCCTAGCACGCCGCCCTCTCAAGGCGGTAGCGCCGGTTCGAATCCGGTCGGGGGTACAGATCCTTCCCGCGGGATCACCTGGGTAGCTCCCGGTGAACCCGATGCAGGATCGCTAGGGCCCCCGTTGTGTAGCGGCCTAGCACGCCGCCCTCTCAAGGCGGTAGCGCCGGTTCGAATCCGGTCGGGGGTACCAACTGGTTTAGACCACCAGTGGCCTATGGTGTAATTGGCAGCACGACTGATTCTGGTTCAGTTAGTCTTGGTTCGAGTCCAGGTAGGCCAGCGGATCTTCATTGATCTTGCCCCCGTTGTGTAGCGGCCTAGCACGCCGCCCTCTCAAGGCGGTAGCGCCGGTTCGAATCCGGTCGGGGGTACGCACAGAAGAAGCCCTTCCCTTCGGGGGAGGGCTTCTTCGCTGTTCCCCGCCGGACGCACAAGTCCGGCCCACCGCTGCGGCGTTGGAGCGGTGGGCCGGGGGACGTACAGATGAAGAGGGGAAGATCAGCCGTTGCGGCGGAGCGCCTCGGAGAGCCGAGCGGCGGCGTCGATGACCGCCTGGGCGTGCATACGACCCGGGTGGCGCGTCAGGCGCTCGATCGGGCCCGAGACGGACACGGCCGCCACCACGCGGTTCGAGGGGCCGCGTACGGGCGCGGAGACGGACGCCACACCGGGCTCCCGCTCGCCGATCGACTGGGCCCAGCCGCGCCGCCGTACGCCCGACAGGGCCGTCGCGGTGAAGCGGGCGCCCTGGAGGCCCCGGTGCAGCCGCTCGGGCTCCTCCCAGGCCATCAGGATCTGCGCGGAGGAGCCGGCCTTCATCGTCAGCGTCGAGCCGACGGGCACGGTGTCCCGCAGGCCGGAGAGCCGCTCGGCCGCCGCCACGCAGATGCGCATGTCGCCCTGGCGCCGGTAGAGCTGGGCGCTCTCGCCGGTGACGTCGCGCAGATGCGTCAGCACCGGGCCCGCCGTGGCGAGCAGGCGGTCCTCGCCGGCCGCGGCCGCGAGCTCCGCGAGACGCGGTCCGAGGATGAAGCGGCCCTGCATGTCGCGGGCCACCATCCGGTGGTGTTCCAGTGCCACGGCGAGACGATGAGCCGTGGGTCGTGCGAGTCCCGTCGCCGCGACCAGACCTGCGAGGGTGGCCGGACCGGACTCCAGGGCGCTCAGGACAAGGGCTGCCTTGTCGAGAACGCCTACGCCGCTAGAGTTGTCCATGCAACGATATTCGCGTCTCACTCTGTGAAACGCAAGTTCAATTTTCCGAGGAACCCGTCACTCTGGTGAGGCGGCCGCACAACGGCTCGCGAAACGGGTCTCTAGTGGTGTCGGCGCAGCCGCCGGCCGGAGGGAAAGCGATGGGTAGGACACTCGCGGAGAAGGTCTGGGACGACCACGTCGTCCGGCGCGCCGAAGGCGAGCCCGACCTCCTCTTCATCGATCTGCACCTGCTGCACGAGGTGACCAGCCCGCAGGCGTTCGACGGGCTCCGTCAGAACGGCCGGCAGGTGCGGCGCCTCGACCTCACCATCGCCACCGAGGACCACAACACCCCCACCCTCGACATCGACAAGCCGATCGCCGACCCGGTCTCCCGCGCACAGCTGGAGACCCTGCGGAAGAACTGCGCCGAGTTCGGCGTCCGGCTGCACCCGCTCGGCGACGTCGAGCAGGGCGTCGTCCACGTCGTGGGCCCGCAGCTGGGCCTGACCCAGCCGGGCATGACGGTCGTCTGCGGCGACTCCCACACCTCCACGCACGGCGCCTTCGGCGGTCTGGCGTTCGGCATCGGCACCAGCCAGGTCGAGCACGTGCTCGCCACCCAGACGCTGCCGATGGCCCGCCCGAAGACCATGGCGATCACGGTCGACGGCGAGCTGCCCGCCGACGTCACCGCCAAGGACCTCATCCTGGCCATCATCGCCAAGATCGGCACCGGCGGCGGCCAGGGCTACGTCCTGGAGTACCGCGGCTCCGCCATCGAGAAGCTCTCGATGGAGGCCCGGATGACCATCTGCAACATGTCGATCGAGGCCGGCGCCCGCGCGGGCATGATCGCCCCCGACGAGACCACCTTCGCGTACCTGAAGGGCCGCGCCCACGCCCCCGCGGGCGAGGACTGGGACGCCGCCGTCGCGTACTGGAAGACCCTGAAGTCCGACGAGGACGCGGTCTTCGACGCCGAGGTCGTCATCGACGCCGCCTCGCTGGCCCCGTTCGTCACCTGGGGCACCAACCCGGGCCAGGGCGCGCCGCTTTCGGCGAACGTCCCCGACCCCGCTTCGTACGAAGACGCTTCGGAGCGCCTCGCCGCCGAAAAGGCCCTGGAGTACATGGGGTTGACCGCCGGCCAGCCGCTGCGCGACATCCGGGTCGACACCGTCTTCGTAGGCTCCTGCACCAACGGCCGCATCGAGGACCTGCGCAACGCCGCCGCCCTCCTGGAGGGCCGCAAGGTCGCCGACGGCGTCCGGATGCTGGTCGTCCCCGGTTCCGTCCGGGTCGCGCTCCAGGCCGTCGAGGAGGGCCTGGACAAGGTCTTCAAGGAGGCCGGCGCCGAATGGCGGCACGCGGGCTGCTCCATGTGCCTGGGCATGAACCCCGACCAACTGGCGCCCGGTGAGCGCTCCGCGTCCACCTCCAACCGCAACTTCGAGGGCCGGCAGGGCAAGGGCGGCCGCACCCACCTGGTCTCGCCCCAGGTCGCCGCCGCCACCGCCGTGCTGGGCCACCTGGCCTCCCCGGCCGATCTGTCCGACGTCGCCACCACCGCGGGGGTCTGAGGAACCATGGAAGCTTTCACCACCCACACCGGCCGGGCCGTCCCGCTGCGCCGCAGCAACGTCGACACCGACCAGATCATCCCGGCGCACTGGCTCAAGAAGGTCACCCGCGACGGCTTCGAGGACGGCCTCTTCGAGGCCTGGCGCAAGTCCGACGACTTCGTGCTCAACCGCCCCGAGCGGCAGGGCGCGACCGTCCTGGTCGCCGGCCCCGACTTCGGCACCGGCTCCTCCCGCGAGCACGCCGTCTGGGCCCTGCAGAACTACGGCTTCAAGACGGTCATCTCCTCCCGCTTCGCCGACATCTTCCGCGGCAACTCGCTGAAGAACGGCCTGCTGACCGTCGTCCTGCCGCAGGAGACGGTGGAGGCGATCTGGGAGCTGACCGAGGCCGACCCGACCGTCGAGGTCACCGTCGACCTGGAGCGCCGCAAGGTCCTCGCCCCCGGGATCGACGCCGACTTCGAGCTCGACGAGAACGCCCGCTGGCGGCTCCTGAACGGGCTGGACGACATCAGCCTCACCCTTCAGAACGAAGGGGACATCGCGGCCTACGAGGCGGCGAGGCCGTCCTTCAAGCCCCGTACAATTACGGCCTGAGCAGCGCTTTTCCAAGACTGCGCCCCCCACCTTCCGGTGGGGGGCGCAGTCGCTTGTTGAGACCCTGTCGGGCGACAACTCGCCCTAGATGGCACAATCGGTGCATGGAACGCGACAGCCAACTCGAGCTCTACGAGGCAGTCGCCGCCCGATTGAAGGAAGCGCACACGAAAGTGCGCGAACTGCAAGTCCCGGAGGGCGTAAGGATGGCGCTGTCCCGGAAGCTGCTGGTCGTCACGGCAGCGGCGAAGCACGATCTCAAGGACGCGGCCACGCGTCTGGACCGGTTGATGAAGGACCTCGACGAGGGCCGATTCCCAGAGGACGACTGACACCAGGAACTCCGCAACGGGTCTTCTCCGTTGCGGCACTAGGGTGATTAGACCGTTTCGTGTTTGATTTGCGGTATATACATGCCTAACGTGCGAAAAAGCTTGAACACTTTCGTTCTGGCAATGTCTCCGAAGGGGAAGACGTGAACAAGGCGCAGCTCGTAGAAGCGATTGCCGACAAGATGGGCGGCCGCCAGCAGGCCGCCGACGCCGTCGACCACGTGCTGGACGCCATCGTGCGCGCCGTGGTCGCCGGAGACCGTGTCTCGGTCACCGGCTTCGGCTCGTTCGAGAAGGTCGACCGCCCGGCCCGCTACGCCCGCAACCCGCAGACGGGCGAGCGCGTGCGGGTCAAGAAGACCTCCGTTCCGCGCTTCCGTGCGGGCCAGGGCTTCAAGGACCTGGTCAGCGGCTCGAAGAAGCTCCCCAAGGGCGGCGAGGTCTCCGTCAAGAAGGCCCCCAAGGGCAGCCTGACCGGCGGCGCCTCCGCGACGGTCAAGAAGGCCGCCGCCAAGAAGGCCACCACCGCCAAGAAGGCCGCCGCGAAGAAGGCGACCCCGGCGAAGAAGACCACCACCGCGGCCGCCACCAAGAAGGCGACCCCGGCCAAGAAGACCTCCACCGCGGCGGCGAAGAAGACCACCACCGGCGCCGCCAAGAAGACCACCACCGCGGCCGCCACCAAGAAGGCGACCCCGGCCAAGAAGACCTCCACCACCGCGGCCGCGGCGAAGAAGACCACCGCGAAGAAGACCGCGCCGGCCAAGAAGGCCACGGCGAAGAAGGCGCCCGCCAAGAAGACGACCGCGCGCAAGACCGCCACCGCCAAGAAGACCGCCGCCAAGAAGTAGGACGAGCGGCACCCATCCGCCGGGCCGGGCTCCCCTCGGGGAGCCCGGCCCGCGGCGCGCTCAGAAGGTCTGCAGCGTCACCAGGGTGATCCGCAGCCCGGCCCCCGAGGTGCCCGGCTCCGCCTCGATCCGCACCCGCTGCCCCGGCCGGAGCAGCCGCAGCCCGCCCGCCTCGAAGGCCTCCGCCCCGAACTCCACCGGGGTGCCGTCGTCGAGCAGCACACTTCCGGTGCGGGTCTCGGGGTCGTACGTGTACGCGGTCGCCTGCATGGACCGCAGCCTATCCGGCCGCCGTCAGCCAGCGGGCCGCCGTCCGGGGGCCGAGCCCCAGCGCCTCCGCCGCCGCCAGGTCCCGCCCGGTGTCCACGTCCCGGCGCACGGAATCCACCCCCGCCAGCCGGATTTCCACGGCTCCCGAGGACAAATGCCGCAGCCGTGACGGCCCCCCGAATGCGGGTTCCAATTCCACCCCCGGCCCGGCCGAGAGGAATGTCGTACCTATTTCGGCGGCATCCGCGAGAAATGCGCGCGGAAATTGCCGGGCCGCGTCCAGGACCCGGGCCAGTTCCGTCGGCCGCAGCGCCGGAAGGTCCGCGTTGAGCGCTGCCACCCGTGCGCCCGGGCGCCCCTCCCGCACGGCGCGCGCCCCGTGGGCCAGCGCCGGGTTGAGCCCCGCCGCCGGGGTGTCCGGCACGATCCGCGCCCCCAGCGCGGCGAGCGTCGCGGCCGCCGCCGGATCGTCCGTGACGACCACCACATCCCGCACCGCCCCGCACGCCAGGACCGCCCCCACCGTGTCCTCGGCGAAGGCCAGCGCCAGCCGGGGCCGCAGCCGGGCCCCGGCCGCCGCGGCCAGTCGGCTCTTGGCGAGGGCCAGGGGCTTCAGGGGTACGACCAGGGACCAGCCGTCGTCCGCATCGGTGTTCATCGCGGCCCATTCTGTCCCGCCCGCGCGGCCCGCCGGAGGCCCCGGGGCGTACGGTGTCCTCGACAGACCAGGAGCATGGGGCAACACTTGACCCCCTGCCAGTCGGTCCCGGAGAAAGGTGTACGCGTGCCCCGCCGTCGAATCGGCTTCTGGTACCGCCTCGCGGCGGTCATCGCCAAACCCCCCCTGGTGATTCTGTTCAAGCGGGACTGGCGCGGTACGGAGCACATCCCGGCCGACGGCGGATTCATCACCGCGGTCAACCACAACTCGTATCTGGACCCGCTGTCCTACGCCCATTACCAGTACAACACCGGGCGGGTGCCGCGGTTCCTCGCCAAGGCGGGCCTCTTCAAGGCCGGCTTCGTCGGCACGATGCTCCGCAACACGGGCCAGATCCCCGTCTACCGCGAGACGACCAACGCCCTGGACGCCTTCCGGGCCGCCGTCGACGCCATCGAGCGCGGCGAGTGCGTCGCCTTCTACCCCGAGGGCACCCTCACCCGGGACCCCGAGATGTGGCCCATGGCGGGCAAGACCGGCGCCGCCCGCGTCGCGCTCCTCACCAAGGTCCCGGTCATCCCGGTGGCCCAGTGGGGCGCCAACCTGGCGATGCCGCCGTACGCCAGGGAGAAGAAGTTCCGGCTGTTCCCCCGCAAGACCCTGATCGTGCAGGCCGGTCCGCCCGTCGACCTCTCCCGCTTCCACGACCTGGAGCCCACGCCCGAGGTGCTCCGCGAGGCCACCGAGACGATCATGGCCGCCATCACCGCGCTCCTGGAGGAGGTCCGCGGCGAGAAGGCCCCCGCCGAGCCGTACGACCACCGCAAGGCCCGCCTGGAGCAGCGGCGCAAGGCCGCCGAGGGAGGCGCCAAGTGACCAGGGCAGCCGTCTTCGGCAACGGATCGTGGGGCACCGCCTTCGCCATGGTGCTCGCCGACGCGGGGTGCGAGGTGAGCCTCTGGGGCCGCCGCGCCGAACTCGCGGCGGAGATCAACGCCACCCGCACCAACCCGGACTACCTGCCGGGCGTCGAACTCCCCCGGGGGATCATGGCCACCGCCGACGCGGCCGAGGCCGCCGCCGACGCCGACTTCACCGTCCTCGTCATCCCCTCGCAGACCCTGCGCGGCAACCTCGCCGCCTGGCAGCCGCACCTCGCCCCCGACACCGTCCTCGTCTCCCTCATGAAGGGCGTCGAACTCGGCACGGCCAAGCGGATGAGCGAGGTCATCACCGAGGTCGCGGACGTGCCCGCCGAGCGCGTCGCCGTCCTCACCGGCCCCAACCTGGCCAAGGAGATCGCCGCCCGGCAGCCCGCCGCCGCCGTCGCCGCCTGCGTCGACGAGTCGGTCGCCCAGCGGCTCCAGGCGGCCTGCATCACCCCGTACTTCCGCCCGTACACCAACACCGACGTCGTCGGCTGCGAGCTCGGCGGCGCCGTGAAGAACGTCATCGGCCTCGCCGTCGGCATCGCCAACGGCATGGGCCTCGGCGACAACTCCAAGGCCACGCTCATCACCCGCGGCCTCGCCGAGACCACCCGGCTCGGCCTCGCCATGGGCGCCGACCCGCTCACCTTCTCCGGCCTCGCGGGCCTCGGCGACCTGGTCGCCACCTGCTCCTCGCCGCTCTCCCGGAACAACACCTTCGGCACCAACCTGGGCCGGGGCATGACCCTCCAGGAGACGATCGCCGCCACCAAGCAGACCGCCGAGGGCGTCAAGTCCTGCGAGTCGGTGCTCGATCTGGGCCGCCGCCACGGCGTCGACATGCCCATCACCGAGACCGTCGTCTCGATCGTCCACGACGGCAAGCCCCCGGTGGTCGCGCTCAAGGAACTCATGTCGCGCTCCGCGAAGCCCGAGCGCCGCTGAGCCCGGCCGAGTGCGGCCAGGCCGCCGCGGGGGCCCGCCCGAGCGCCACCGAGCCCGGCCGTGTGGGCCGGACGCGCGCGAGCGGAGCGGGGCGCTCAGCAGTTCGGGTGCCGCAAGGTACCCTCATCGCGATATGAGCGAGAACACCCAGAGCCCCCGCAAGCCGCGCGTGGCCGTCGTCTTCGGCGGACGCAGCTCCGAGCACGCCATCTCCGTCGTCACCGCCGGCGCCGTCCTCGGCGCCCTCGACCGGGACAAGTACGACGTGCTGCCCATCGGCATCACCACCGACGGGCGCTGGGCGCTGACCGCCGACGCCCCGGAGCGGATGGCCATCGCCGACCGCGCCCTGCCCAACGTCGCCGACCTGGCCGAGTCCGAGCGCGGCGGCGTGGTCCTCTCCGTCGACCCGGCCAACCGCGAGGTCGTCCTCTCCGAGCCGGGCCAGGTGCCCACGGCCCTCGGCGAGGTCGACGTGGTCTTCCCCGTGCTCCACGGCCCGTACGGCGAGGACGGCACCCTCCAGGGCCTCCTGGAGCTCTCCGGCGTCCCCTACGTCGGCGCGGGCGTCCTCGCCTCCGCCGTCGGCCAGGACAAGGAGTACATGAAGCGGGTCTTCGTCTCCTTCGGCCTCCCCGTCGGCCCGTACGAGGTCGTCCGCCCCCGCGAGTGGGAGCAGAACCCGGCCGCGGCCCGCAAGAAGATCGTGGAGTTCGCCGCCGAGCACGGCTGGCCGCTCTTCGTGAAGCCGGCCCGCGGCGGCTCCTCCATGGGCATCACCAAGGTCGACGACCTCTCCGGCCTGGACGAGGCCATCGAGGAGGCCCGGCGCCACGACCCCAAGATCCTCGTCGAGTCGCTCGTCCGCGGCCGCGAGATCGAGTGCGGCGTCCTGGAGTTCGAGGACGGCCCGCGCGCCAGCGTCCCGGCCGAGATCCCCCCGGTCACGGACCACGACTTCTACGACTTCGAGGCCAAGTACATCGACTCGGCCTCCGGCATCGTGCCCGCGCCGATCGGCGACGAGGCCACCGCCGAGGTCCAGCGCCTCGCCGTCGCCGCCTACGAGGCCGTCTCCTGCGAGGGGCTCGTGCGCGCCGACTTCTTCCTCACCGAGGACGGCGACTTCGTCATCAACGAGATCAACACCATGCCGGGCTTCACCCCGATCTCCATGTTCCCGCGCATGTGGCAGGAGACCGGCGTGAGCTACGCCGAGCTGGTCGACCGGCTGATCCAGGCCGCGCTGAACCGCTCCACGGGCCTGCGCTAGCAACGGGAGCGGGGCTCGGAGACGCCTTCCCCGGGGGGCCGGTCACCGGAGACGGGACCGGCCCCGACGGGTGTTCGCGCGCGGCGGGGGAGGGGGGCGGCGGGATCCGGACGGGACGGCTCAGGAACACTCCGGTTCGAGGGCGCACGGGACCGTCCGCGCCACCGGACCGGCGAGCGCCGCGAGCGGCCCGGCGTCGTGCGCGTACTGCTCGCCGAGGCTCACCTCCACGTACGTCTTCCGGTAGACCGTGGTGAAACGGGGCCCGGCGCCCTCCGGGCGCTCCAGCATCCAGCGGACGCCGTCCACGGCGACGCCCTGAGAGGCCGGATCGCTCATCTTTTCGGGCCGGGGGACCCCGCAGCGCAGTACGATCGCACCGTCACCCCACCCGGCGGTCAGCTCGGAGCCGGGCTCCGGATCGTTCCGCTCCAGCCCCGCCACGGTGTCGGGGAGTTCCTTCGCCAACGACCGGCACAGGGACGTCTCCGCCGCCGGAGGACGGGGAACCGCGACGGACGCCCCGGCGTCCGACGAGGAGCAGCCGGCCACGGCCGACAGCAGGACGACGGCCGACAAGGCGACGGGCAGGCCGAAGGGCCGGTGGGATGACATCACCGGCCAAGGGTAGACGGGGGCTACAGATGAACGACCGGGCAGGTAAGCGTGCGCGTGATGCCGTCCACTTGCTGCACCTTCGCGACCACCATCCGTCCGAGCTCGTCGACCGTGTCGGCCTGCGCGCGGACGATGACGTCGTACGGACCGGTCACGTCTTCCGCCTGGATCACCCCCGGGATCTTGGAGATGGTGTCGGCGACGGTCGACGCCTTGCCCACCTCGGTCTGAATAAGGATGTACGCCTGTACCACGGAACCTCCAGGGCGGCCACGAGGATCTTGTGGGAGAAAGGGACGCCACGGTACCGCGTCGCCGCGGGCCGCGGGGAGACCCGCGCGCCCCGAGGCGCCCGGGGTGGGGCGTACGCAGGACAGAAGTTGACGGTCTACTTGACGGTACCCAGCACGGTGACGGCCCGCGACCCGCGGCGCGCGACGACGCGCCACCGCCCGCCGACCGGCACGACGACACGAGGTGAGACGCGGTGAAGGGCACAGTCGGAGAGCTGGGCGAGTTCGGGCTCATCAGGGAGCTCACGTCCCGGCTCACCTCCACCCCGGCGGTACGGATCGGGCCCGGCGACGACGCCGCGGTCGTCTCCGCACCCGACCGGCGCGTGGTGGCCAGCACGGACATCCTCCTCGAGGGGCGGCACTTCCGCCGCGACTGGTCGACGGCGTACGACGTCGGACGCAAGGCCGCCGCGCAGAACCTCGCCGACATCGCCGCCATGGGCGCGGTCCCCACCGCGCTCCTCCTCGGCCTCGTCGTCCCCGCCGAACTCCCCGTCACCTGGCCCACCGAACTCATGGACGGCCTGCGCGACGAATGTCAGGTCGCGGGCGCCGCGGTCGTCGGCGGAGACGTCGTGCGCGGCGACACGATCACGGTCTCCATCACCGCCCTCGGCGACCTCCGCAACCACGACCCGGTCACCCGCGGCGGCGCCCAGCCCGGCGACGTCGTCGCCTACACCGGCTGGCTCGGCTGGTCCGCCGCCGGATACGCGGTCCTCTCCCGGGGCTTCCGCTCGCCCCGTGCCTTCGTCGAGGCCCACCGCCGCCCCGAACCCCCGTACCACGCGGGCCCCGCGGCGGCCGGACTCGGCGCCACCGCCATGTGCGACGTCAGCGACGGCCTCATCGCCGACCTCGGCCACATCGCCGAGGCCAGCAAGGTCCGCATCGACCTGCGCTCCGGCCTCATCGACATCCCCACCCAGATGAACGACATCGGCCAGGCCGTCGGCGTCGACCCCATGCAGTGGGTGCTCACCGGCGGGGAGGACCACGCCATCGTGGCCACCTTCCCGCCCGACGTGAAGCTCCCCGCCCGCTGGAAGGTCATCGGCGAGGTCCTCAACCCCTCCGCCCTGCCGCAGGTCACCGTGGACGGCGCCCCCTGGCACAGCGCGGGCGGCTGGGACCACTTCGGGGAGACCGAGTGACGGGGGAGGGCGGAGCCGGGGGAGGGGCCCGCGAGGTCCCGCCCCTGGCGCTGACCGTCGCCGGCTCCGACTCCGGCGGCGGCGCGGGCATCCAGGCCGACCTCAAGACCATGCTCGCCCTCGGCGTCCACGGCATGAGCGTCCTCACCGCCGTCACCGCCCAGAACTCGCGGGGCGTCCACGGCGTCTGGGAGCTGCCGGTGGAGGCCGTCCGCGCCCAGTACCGGGCCGTCGTCGACGACATCGGCGTACGGGCCGTCAAGACCGGCATGCTCGCCTCCGCCGAACTCGTCGAGACCGTCGCCGCACTCCTCGCGGAGACCGACGCCCCCGTCGTCGTCGACCCCGTCGGCGTCTCCAAGCACGGGGACCCGCTGCTCGCCGCGAGCGCGCTCGACTCCGTACGGAACAAGCTGCTGCCCCGCGCCACCGTCGCCACGCCCAACCTGGACGAGGTGACGCAGCTCACGGGCCTCCACGTCGTCCACGAGAGCGACATGCGGAACGCGGCGGACGCCGTCCTGTCGTACGGGCCGGACTGGGCGCTGATCAAGGGCGGCCACCTGCCGACCGGCGTCGACGCCGTGGACCTGCTCACCGACGGCACCGAGGAGCACTGGCTGCGTTCACCGCGCCACGACAACCGGCACACGCACGGGACGGGCTGCACGCTCGCCTCGGCGGTCGCCGCCGGGCTCGCCAAGGGCCTGGCCGTGCCGGAGGCCGTACGGCAGGCCAAGGAGTACGTGACGGGCGCCATCGCCGCGGGCTTCGCGCTGGGCGACGGCATCGGCCCGGTCGACCACGGCTGGCGGTTCCGGGCCTGAGGGCACCGGGGCCGGGCCCGCGGAGCGCCCTCGGGCGCTCCGCGGGCGGAGCCGCCGGGCGCTCCGGCCGTTTCCGGGCAAGGCAAAAGGCCGGTTCACCGAGGTGAACCGGCCTCTCAAGGCAACCGCAGGGCTGCGCTACGACAAAACGTCGCGATTAGCGCGAGACCTTGCCGGCCTTGATGCACGAGGTGCAGACGTTGAGCCGCTTCGGCGTCCGACCGACCACGGCACGCACGCGCTGGATGTTCGGGTTCCAGCGACGGGACGTACGGCGGTGCGAGTGCGAAATGTTGTTGCCGAAGCCCGGCCCCTTGCCGCAGACGTCGCAGTTGGCAGCCACGGGTCACTCCAAAGACTTCAGATTTACAGTGAAATCCGGCGCACCGGAATCAGGAGTCTGAAGTGGCTTGCCGGGGAACGGCCCGGCTTGTGCCGGGCAACCGAAGCAGCATACAACGGCTGCTCCCGTGGAACGAAACTACCATGGCGAGCGCGGACCTCGCCCCGGGCCCCGGTCACCGGCCGGACACCCCGGGTCTACCCTGCGGTGAGCTCACCGCCGAAGGAGGACCCCCGTTGTCGCGCGCCGTCCCGCCCTCCAAGGAGCTCGTCGAACTCGACGCCGAAGCGGTCAGGACCTGGTGCGCACGCGCGCTGAACGCGCTGGCCGAGGAGCGCGCGGACATCGACGCGATCAACGTCTACCCGGTCGCCGACGGGGACACCGGCACCAACCTCTACCTGACCGTCGAGGCCGCCCACGGAGCCGTCGAGGCGGTCTGCGCCGCCACCTCGCCCGACGTCGCCGAGACCGTACGGGCCATGGCCCACGGCGCCCTCCTCGGCGCCCGCGGCAACTCCGGCACCATCCTCTCCCAGCTGCTGCGCGGCATGGCCGCCGTCCTGGCCGAGGGGCGTGACGGGGATCACCTCGCCCGCGCCCTCGCCGAGGCAGCCGCCGCGGCCCGCCGGGCCGTCGCCCACCCCGTCGAGGGGACCATCCTCACCGTCGCCGACGCCGCCGCCGCGGCCTGCGCGGGCGGCGGCGGCCTCGCGGAGGTGGCCAGGGCGGCCCACGACGGGGCCAGGACGGCCCTGGAGACCACCCCCGGCCAACTCGACGTGCTCGACCGCGCCGGGGTCGTGGACGCCGGAGGACGCGGCCTCGTCGTCGTCCTCGGCGCCCTCACCCGGACCGTCTGCGGCGAGGCCCCCGCCCCTCCCGCCGTCACCGCGCCCCGCGCCCCCGTCGTCCCCGCCGGCACCGGGACCTGCGACGCGGGTGACGGACCCGCGTACGAGGTGATCTACCTCCTGGAAGCCGACGACACCGCCGTGGACCTCCTCCGCGCCCGCCTCGACGACCTGGGCGAATCCCTCGTCGTCGTCGGCGGCGACGGCCTCTGGAACGTCCACGTGCACGTCGACGACGCGGGCGCCGCCGTCGAGGCCGGAGTCGAGGCGGGCCGCCCCCACCGCATCCGGATCACCCACTTCGCCGGCGCCGCCGACAGCGCCGGAAGGGCCGAGCGCGCCCAGCGCGCCGTCGTCGCCGTCGTCCCCGGCGAGGGCCTCGCCGGACTCTGCGCCGAGGCCGGCGCCACCACCCTCCTCGCCCGCCCCGGCGAACCCCCGGCCGGCGAGGAACTCGTCGACGCGATCCGGCGGGCGCACGCGCGCGAGGTCGTCCTCCTGCCCAACGACACCGACCTGCGGCAGACCGCCGCGGCCGCCGCCGAACGCGCCAGGGCCGAGGGCATCCGCGTCGCCCTCATCCCCACCAGGGCCGCCGTCCAGGGCATCGCCGCCCTCGCCGTCCACGAACCCGACCAGAGCTTCGACGAGGACGTCGTCGCCATGACCGCCGCCGCCGGCGCCACCCGCTACGCCGAACTCGCCGTCGCCGAACGCCAGTCCTTCACCTCCGCCGGCGTCTGCCAGGCCGGCGACGTCCTCGGCCTCATCGAGGGCGACGTCGCCGTCATCGGCCAGGACCTCACCGACACCGCCCGCACGGTCCTCGACCGGATGCTCTCCGCCGGCGGCGAACTCGTCACCCTCGTCGTCGCCGACGACGTCCCCACCGACCTCGCCACCGCCCTCGAAACCCACGTCCGGCGCGGCTACCTGGCCGTCGACACCGTCACGTACCGCGCCGGAGAAGGCGCCCCGCCGCTCCTCATCGGGGTGGAGTGACGACGACTGTCGGTGCCGTGGTGTGCAATGGAACACGTGCCCGCGCTCGACGAACCACTCAAGAAGTCCCTCGGCCCCGCCACCGCCAAGGTCATGGCCGAGGCGCTCGACCTGCACACGGTCGGGGACCTGCTCCACCACTACCCCCGCCGCTACGCCGAGCGCGGAGAGCTGACCACCCTCTCCGACCTGCCGCTCGACGAGCACGCCACCGTGGTCGCCCAGGTCGCCGACGCCCGCGTGCTCACCTTCAACGGCGCCAAGGGGCGCGGCCAGCGCCTCGAAGTGACCATCACGGACGGCAGCGGCCGCCTCCAGCTGGTCTTCTTCGGCAAGGGCGTGCACAAACCGCACAAGGACCTGCTGCCCGGCACGCGCGCGATGTTCTCCGGCAAGGTCTCGCTCTTCAACCGCCGCCTCCAGCTCGCCCACCCCGCCTACGAACTCCTGCGCGGCGACGGCGACGAGGCCGTGGACACCTGGGCCGGCGCCCTCATCCCGATCTACCCGGCCACCACCAAGCTCGAGTCCTGGAAGATCGCCAAGGCCGTCGCCGCCGTCCTGCCCAGCGCCGCCGACGCCGTCGACCCGCTCCCCGACGCCCTCCGCGAGGGCCGCGCCCTCGCCGAACTCCCCGACGCCCTGCGCCTGATCCACCGCCCCCGTACGAAGGCGGACATCGCCACCGCCCGCGAGCGCCTCAAGTGGGACGAGGCCTTCGTCCTCCAGGTCGCCCTGGCCCGCCGCCGCCACGCCGAGACCCAACTCCCCGCCGTCGCCCGCCGGCCCGCCCCCGACGGCCTCCTCGACGCCTTCGACGCCCGGCTGCCCTTCACCCTCACCGACGGCCAGACCAAGGTCTCCAGGGAGATCTTCGACGACCTCGCCACCGAGCACCCCATGCACCGCCTCCTCCAGGGCGAAGTGGGCAGCGGCAAGACGATGGTCGCGCTGCGCGCCATGCTCGCCGTCGTCGACGCCGGGGGACAGGCCGCCATGCTCGCCCCCACCGAGGTCCTCGCCCAGCAGCACCACCGCTCGATCACCGAGATGATGGGCGAGCTCGCCGAGGGCGGCATGCTCGGCGGGGCCGAGCGCGCCACCAAGGTCGTCCTGCTCACCGGCTCCATGGGCACCGCGGCCCGCCGGCAGGCCCTCCTCGACCTCGTCACCGGCGAGGCCGGGATCGTCATCGGCACCCACGCCCTCATCGAGGACAAGGTGAAGTTCCACGACCTCGGCCTGGTCGTCGTCGACGAACAGCACCGCTTCGGCGTCGAGCAGCGCGACGCCCTGCGCGGCAAGGGCGACTCCCGCGGGGAGAAGCGGACGCCGCACCTCCTGGTGATGACCGCCACCCCCATCCCGCGCACGGTCGCCATGACCGTCTTCGGCGACCTGGAGACCTCCGTCCTCGACCAGCTGCCCGCCGGCCGCTCCCCGATCGCCAGCCACGTCGTCCCCGCCGCCGACAAGCCCCACTTCCTCGCCCGTGCCTGGGAACGCGTCCGCGAGGAGGTCGAGAACGGCCACCAGGCGTACGTCGTCTGCCCCCGCATCGGCGACGAGGAGGACCAGAAGAAGAAGGCCAAGGCGTCCCCCGAGGACGACGCCGAGAAGCGCCCCCCGCTCGCCGTCCTCGACGTCGCAGACAAGCTCCGCGCCGGCCCCCTCGCCGGCCTGCGGATCGCCGTCCTGCACGGCCGCATGCACCCCGACGACAAGGACGACGTCATGCGCCGCTTCGCCGCCGGCGACCTCGACGTCCTCGTCGCCACCACCGTCATCGAGGTCGGCGTCAACGTCCCCAACGCCACCGCCGTGGTGATCATGGACGCCGACCGCTTCGGCGTCTCCCAGCTCCACCAGCTCCGCGGCCGCGTCGGCCGCGGCTCCGCCCCCGGCCTCTGCCTCCTCGTCACCGAGATGCCCGAGGCGAGCCCCGCCCGGCAGCGCCTCGGCGCCGTCGCCTCCACCCTCGACGGCTTCGAGCTCTCCCGCATCGACCTCGAACAGCGCCGCGAGGGAGACGTCCTCGGCCAGGCCCAGTCCGGCGCCCGCTCCTCGCTGCGCATGCTCACCGTCATCGACGACGAGGAGGTCATCGCCGCCGCCCGCGAGGAGGCCACCGCCCTGGTCCTCGCCGACCCGGACCTCACCGCCCACCCGGCGCTGCGCACGGCCCTGGACGCCCTGCTCGACAAGGACCGCGAGGAGTACCTGGAGAAGGGGTGACGGCACGGCGCCCACGGCCGCCATAAGCTGGTGCACAGGCAATGGCTCATGGAGAACGAGGACACCGATGACCCGCGTGATCGCCGGTACCGCAGGCGGGCGGCGCCTGGCCGTGCCCCCCGGCAACGGCACCCGCCCCACCTCCGACCGGGCGCGCGAGGGCCTCTTCTCCACCTGGGAGGCGTTCCTCGGCACCCTCGACGGGGCCAGGGTCGCCGACCTGTACGCGGGCTCCGGCGCCGTCGGCCTGGAGGCGCTCTCCCGCGGCGCCGCCCACACCCTGCTCGTCGAGGCCGACCAGCGGGCCGCCCGCACGGTCCGCGAGAACATCCGCGCGCTCGGCCTCCCCGGCGCCGAACTCCGCACCGGCAGGGCCGAGCAGATCGTCACCGGACCGGCGCCCGCCGACCCGTACGACCTCGTCTTCCTCGACCCGCCCTACGCCGTCTCGGACGACGACCTGCGCGAGATCCTCCTCACACTGCGCTCCGGGGGCTGGCTGAGCGAGGATGCCCTCGTCACCGTGGAGCGCAGCACCAGAGGCGGGGAGTTCGGCTGGCCGGCCGGATTCGAGGCCCTGCGGTCCCGTCGCTACGGCGAGGGAACGTTTTGGTACGGTCGCGCCGCCTCCACGTGCGACGACGCACGATGACCGGACCGGAGAGGGAGGGACACACGTTGCGCCGCGCCGTCTGTCCGGGGTCGTTCGACCCCATCACCAACGGACATCTCGACATCATCGCCCGCGCTTCCAAGCTGTACGACGTCGTGCACGTCGCGGTGATGATCAACCAGTCCAAGAAGGGCCTCTTCGCCGTCGAGGAGCGGATCGACCTCATCCGCGAGGTCACCGCCGACTTCGGGAACGTCGAGGTGGAGTCCTTCCACGGCCTCCTCGTCGACTTCTGCAAGCAGCGCGACATCCCCGCCATCGTCAAGGGCCTCCGCGCGGTCAGCGACTTCGACTACGAGCTCCAGATGGCCCAGATGAACAACGGCCTCTCGGGCGTCGAGACCCTCTTCGTCCCCACCAACCCCACCTACAGCTTCCTCTCCTCCTCGCTGGTCAAGGAAGTCGCGGCCTGGGGCGGCGACGTCTCCCACCTGGTCCCGCCGGCGGTCCTGAGCCGCCTCACCGAGCGGCTCGCGGAGAAGTGACGCCCGGCCACCACCGCTGACGCTCCGTCACCTGGTGTCCGGCGGGCGCCGACTGCCCTTACAGTCGTCCCGTCCGTCTCCATCCAGCTGTAGAGAGTGGCGAGCACCAGGTGGACGTGCAGAAGAAGCTCGACGAGATCGTCGCGACCGTACAGAGCGCCCGCTCCATGCCCATGTCGGCGTCCTGCGTGGTCAACCGCGCCGAGCTGCTCGCCCTGCTCGACGAGGTGCGGGACGCCCTGCCGGGCTCCCTCGCGCAGGCCCAGGAGCTGATCGGCGGCCGGGAGCAGCTCGTCGAGCAGGCCCGCCAGGAGGCCGAGCGGATCATCGAGGCCGCCCACGCCGAGCGGGGCTCGATCGTCTCCGACACCCAGGTCGCCCGCCAGTCCCAGGAGGAGGCCGACCGCATCCTCGCCGAGGCCCGCCGCGAGGCCGAGGAGATCCGCGCCGAGGCCGACGAGTACGTCGACTCCAAGCTCGCCAACTTCGAGGTCGTCCTCAACAAGACCATCGGCTCCGTCGACCGTGGCCGCGAGAAGCTCCTCGGCCGGGGCCCCGGCCTCGACGAGGACGGGTACGCCGACGAGGACGCCCCCGAGTACAGCGCGGACCCGCAGACCCTCATCCACCGCGCCGACGCGTACGTGGACGCCAAGCTCGGCGCCTTCGAGGCGGTGCTCAGCAAGACCCTGGAGGCCGTCGGCCGCGGGCGCCAGAAGCTGCACGGCCGGATCGCCAGCGACGCCCTCGGCGAGCACATGGCCGCCCAGGACGGGCTCGGCGGAGCCGTCCACACCAGCGACGCCGACTACCTGGCCGGCCTCGCCGAGCTGGCCGACCCCGAGCCCTCCCGGGCCCCGGCCCCCGCCCCCGTACAGATCCCGGCCCAGCAGGCGCCCGCGCAGCAGCCCGACCCGTACGGCTACCCGCAGCAGCCCGCCCAGGACCCCTACGGCTACCCGCAGCCGCCCGCCCAGGACCCGTACGGCTACCCGCAGCAGGACCCCTACGCGTACCCCCAGCAGGTCGCCCAGGCCGACCCGTACGGCTACCAGCAGCCGGTCCACCCGCAGCAGCCCGCCGCCGCGCTCGACGAGACCAGCTTCTTCGACACGAGCATGATCGACCTGGACCAGCTGCGCCGATACGAGCAGGGGCACTGAGCTCCCCGGGGTCCGGATTGGGCCCTGGGCGAAGCGTCCAGTATCCTGGCTGTTCGGTCGCGCCCTGTGCCGCGATCCATGCTGCCCACACGAGGCAGCCCCTCACGATGCGAAACGATCGAAAGCAGGAAGAACCCTGAGCACGCGCCTCGACCACCGCAACCCCCTCGTGTTCGACACGCACGAGCTGGGGCGGCGTCCCGGTGCGCTCCAGCGGATCTCCCGCACGGTCGACGCCCCCGCCGACCTCGGCGTCGAAGGGGTCATCGGGGTGCCGGAGGGCGACCCCGTCGAGATCGAGCTCCGTCTCGAGTCGGTCATGGAAGGGGTGCTTGTCACAGGCACCGCCCGTGCATCGGCCCGAGGGGAGTGCGTAAGGTGTCTGGAGCCCGTCGAGCTGGAGCTCGACGCGGACTTCCAGGAGATGTTCTCGTACCCCGACTCCGACGACCGGGGCCGCTCCAAGGCGGCCGCGGACGACGAAGCCGAGGACGACGAGGACATGATCCCCCTCGAGGACGGCATGTTCGACCTCGAGCCGGTGCTGCGTGATGCGGTGGTGCTCGCACTGCCGATGCAGCCGGTGTGCCGGGAGGACTGTGCGGGTCTGTGTTCCGAGTGCGGGACCAACCTGAACGAGAACCCGGACCACCATCACGACGCCGTCGACATCCGTTGGGCGGCACTGCAGGAACTCGCCGGTTCGCTGGGAACCGACGAGAAGGACAACATGAGCGGCGCCGCATCCGGTGTCGACGAGAAGCAGGAGAAGTAGCCGTGGCTGTTCCGAAGCGGAAGATGTCGCGCAGCAACACGCGCCACCGCCGGTCGCAGTGGAAGGCTGCGGTCCCCACCCTGGTTTCGTGTGAGCGTTGCCAGGAGCCGAAGCAGCAGCACATCGCGTGCCCGAGCTGCGGCACCTACAACAAGCGCCAGGTCCTCTCGGTCTGAGTGGCTGGTGAGAGGCACGATGTCTGACAGCGTCAGTTCAGCCTCGTCCCACACGCTTCTGGAAGGGCGGCTCGGGTATCAGCTCGAGTCCGCCCTTCTGGTGCGTGCGCTGACCCATCGCTCGTACGCGTACGAGAACGGCGGCCTGCCCACCAACGAGCGCCTGGAGTTCCTCGGGGACTCCGTGCTCGGCCTCGTGGTCACGGACACGCTGTACCGCACCCACCCCGACCTGCCCGAAGGCCAGCTGGCCAAGCTGCGGGCCGCGGTGGTCAACTCGCGTGCGCTGGCGGACGTGGGCCGCGGCCTCGAACTCGGCTCCTTCATCCGGCTCGGCCGGGGCGAAGAGGGCACGGGCGGCCGGGACAAGGCGTCCATCCTCGCCGACACCCTCGAAGCGGTGATCGGCGCGGTCTATCTCGACCAGGGCCTCGAAGCGGCGTCCGAGCTGGTGCACCGGCTCTTCGACCCGCTGATCGAGAAGTCCTCCAACCTCGGTGCCGGCCTGGACTGGAAGACCAGTCTCCAGGAACTCACCGCGGCCGAGGGTCTGGGCGTGCCGGAGTACCTCGTCTCCGAAGAGGGCCCCGATCACGAGAAGACCTTCACTGCTGCCGCCCGCGTCGGTGGTGTCTCGTACGGCACCGGCACCGGCCGCAGCAAGAAGGAAGCGGAACAGCAGGCGGCGGAGTCCGCGTGGCGCGCCATCCGCGCCGCCGCCGACGAACGCGTGGCCGCGGCCAAGGCCGCTGCCGACGCGGGTACGGGAGAGGCCGCCGACCCCTCTCCGTCCGAGGACCGGGCAACGGCCTGACGGCCGTCCGCCCCGCCCCACCGCTTCCCGAGGACCCCGCCCCAGGGCGGGGTCCTCGCCTTTTCCGGGTCCGGGGGCCCGGTAGGGTGAAAGCGCTGTCGCCGGTGAGCGTGTCGTGTCGTGTCCTGTCGTTTCGTGTCGTCCGGAGGAGTCCCGTGCCCGAGCTGCCCGAGGTCGAGGTCGTACGGCGCGGACTCGAGCGCTGGGTCGCCGGACGGACGGTGACCGAGGTCGAGGTCCTGCACCCCCGGGCCGTGCGGCGGCACCCGGCGGGCGGCGAGGACTTCGCGGCCCGGCTGAAGGGGCAGCGGTTCGAGGCGGCGCGGCGGCGCGGCAAGTACCTGTGGCTGCCGCTCGACGGCACCGGCACCTCCGTCCTCGGACACCTCGGCATGAGCGGCCAGCTCCTCGTGCAGCCGGAGGACGCCCCCGACGAGAAGCACCTGCGCATCCGCGTCCGCTTCGACGACACGGCCGGCACGGAGCTGCGCTTCGTCGACCAGCGGACCTTCGGCGGGCTCTCGCTCCACGAGCAGACAGCCGGCGCCCCCGACGGCCTCCCCGACGTCATTCGGCACATCGCCCGCGACCCGCTCGACCCCGCGTTCGACGACGCCGCCTTCCAGAGCGCGCTGCGCCTGCGCCGTACGACGATCAAGCGGGCGCTGCTCGACCAGTCGCTCATCAGCGGGGTCGGCAACATCTACGCCGACGAGGCGCTCTGGCGGTCGAGGCTGCACTACGACCGGCCGACGGCCACGCTGACGCGGCAGCGGACCACCGAGCTGCTCGGACACGTCCGGGACGTGATGAACGCGGCGCTCGCGGTCGGCGGCACCAGCTTCGACAGCCTGTACGTGAACGTCAACGGCGAGTCGGGATACTTCGACCGCTCGCTCGACGCCTACGGACGCGAGGACGAGCCCTGCCGCCGCTGCGGCACACCGATGCGCCGTCGCCCCTGGATGAACCGCTCCAGCTACTTCTGCCCGCGCTGCCAGCGCCCGCCGCGCGTCACGGTCTGACGGCGGGGGAGGGCCCGGGGGCCGTGGGGGGACGGCTCCGGGCGTCAGGGAGCCGTGGGCGTCAGGAGCCGACCGGGGCCGCGCGCCCCGCGTCGTAACTCTCCCGTGCCGCGACCACCTGCGGCATGCGGCCCTCCACCAGTTCGATCAGGCCGACCAGCCGCTCCGCGATCTCGCGCCCGAGCGGGGTGAGGCGGTACTCCACGCGCGGCGGGTTGACCGGCTGCGCCTCGCGGTGGACCAGCCCGTCGCGCTCCAGCGCGTGCAGCGTCTGCGACAGCATCTTCTCGCTGACGCCGTCGACCCGGCGCCGCAGCTCGTTGAAGCGGAACGTCCCGTCGTACAGCGCGCCGAGGGTCAGGCTGCCCCAGCGGCCCGTCACGTGCTCCAGCGTGCCGCGCGAGGGGCAGGCCCGTGCGAACACGTCGTAGGCGAGGTCATCGGTCATGCCTCCACCGTACTCCGCCGCAGCGCTTACTGCCGTAAGGGCGCTAACTCGACGCTTGCGCTTTCGAAAAGTTAGTGCTCTACTTCTGGGCATCCCCCTTCCGCATCCCTTCGAGGAGCCCGTTGTGACCACCCCCGTCGTCTCCATCGCGTACCACTCCGGCTACGGCCACACCGCCGTCGTCGCCGAGGCCGTCCGGAACGGCGCCGCCGACGCGGGCGCCACCGTCCACCTGATCAAGGTCGACGAGATCACCGACGCCGACTGGGAGCTGCTCGACGCCTCGGACGCGATCGTCTTCGGCTCGCCGACGTACATGGGCACCGCCTCGGGCGCCTTCCACCAGTTCGCGGAGGCCACCTCCAGGCGCTGGTTCACCGACGCCTGGCTCGACAAGCTCGCCGCGGGCTTCACCAACTCCGGCTCCAAGAGCGGCGACAAGCTCCACACCCTGCAGTTCTTCCAGACCCTCGCCGCGCAGCACGGCATGACCTGGGTCAACCTCGGCCTCAAGCCCGGCTGGAACAGCAGCACCGGCTCCGAGAACGACCTCAACCGCCTCGGCTTCTTCTCCGGCGCCGGCGCCCAGACCCCCAGCGACCTGGGCCCGGAGGCCGTCCACAAGGCCGACATCGCCACCGCCGAACACCTCGGCCGCCGCATCGCCACCACGGCCCGCACCTTCACCCTGGGCCGCGCGGCCGCCTGACCGCGGTACGCCGAGAGGGGCGCGGGTACGTGACCCGCGCCCCTCTCCGCGTGAGGAAGGGCGTGCCCCCGGCAGCCCGCGTCGCCGCCCCGTCAGTACCCGAAGTTCTGGGTCCACCACGGGCCGCCGTCCGCGAAGTGGACGCCGACGCCGAGGGTGGTGAAGGAGCAGTTCAGGATGTTGGCGCGGTGGCCGTCGCTGTCCATCCAGGAGGCCATCACGGCCGCCGCGTCCACCTGGCCGCGGGCGATGTTCTCGCCGCCCATGCCCGAGACGCCGGCCTGTTCGGCGCGGTCCCAGGGGGTGTCGCCGTCCGGGTCCGTGTGGTCGAAGAAGCCGCGGGACGCCATGTCCGCGCTGAAGGCGCCCGCGAGGGCGGCCAGGTCGGCGCTCGGGCGGACGGGCGAGCACCCGATTTCGTTGCGCTCGATGTTGACCAGGCGCAGGACCTCGGCCTCGGCCGCGGCCGCGCGGTCCGCCGTGGAGGGCGCGGCGGTCGTCCCGGCCGGGGTCTCGCTCGTCGGGGCGGGCTTCGGGGCGGCCGTCCCGGTCGTCGGCGCGGCCGAGGACCTGGGCTTCGCCGGGGCCGTGGTCCGCGCCTTCGTCGGCGCGGGTGTCGGCGTCGGCTTCGCGCTGGGCGTCGGCTTCGTGCTCGGGGTGGCCTTCGTCGGGGTCGGGGTCGGGGTCGGCTTCGCGCTCGGGCTCTTCGGGGCCGGGGCGGGGGCGGCCGTGCCGTTGCCCTCGGTCGTCCCCTCCGCGGGCGTACGGGTCGCCCCACCCTGCGTCGTCAGTTCCGGCGCCTGCTGGACCTGCGGCCGCTGCCCGCTCGTACCGGCGCTGCCCACCGTGAAGGTGTCGCCGCCGGGCAGCAGGCCGGAGGCGACCGCGACCGCGCCGACCGCGACCGCCGCGGAGGCGCCGAGCAGGCCGGTGCGCACGGGGACGCCCCGGCGCCTGCGGCGGGTACCCCGGTGCGAGCGGTCCGTACCGGCCGCGTAGTCTTCTGCGGCGGGCGCGGCGCCGGAGCGACGGTGGCGTCCCATGTGCTGTGCCTTCCTGAGCTGCTTGCTGCCGGTGCTTCGGTCCCTGCTGATCTTTGCTGATCTCCGCCGATCTTTGCTGTCGGCATCTTCTGCGAACCGTCGGCCTCTTCTGTGAACCGACGGTCGAGCCGAGCGCACCCGAACGGGTGACGTCCGCTTCGTCGGGACTGTACGCCATGAGAAGCGGGGGCGACGTGCTCATCGCCCGATCCGCCGGTTAGCGTGCAGCCATGAGCGACGACGTACGGATGACCGCCTGGGTGCGCGGCCGGGTACAGGGAGTGGGCTTCCGCTGGTTCACCAGGGCAAACGCACTGGAGATCGGCGGCCTCGTGGGCTTCGCCCTCAACCTCGACGACGGCCGGGTGCAGGTGGTGGCCGAGGGGCCCAGTGAGAATTGCCACCGTCTCCTCGACTGGCTCCGCTCCGCCGACACGCCCGGACGCGTGGACGGCGTCACCGAGATCTGGGACACCCCGCGCGGCGGCTACGAGACCTTCGCCATCCGCTGACCCGACCCCGCGCCCCTCCGTCCGCCGGCCCCGACGGGCCGCCGGACGGCCCTCAGGTGACGAGCGCCTGACGGAAGAACCACCTGGTGGTTGCCAATACGCGGCGCGCGTGCCAGGCTGCCGGAAGAGGCAATGATCGCCACGCCCCGAGGCTCCGAGTTGCGAGGCCCCGCCGCCTGCTGTGCGGCCCCGGCCCCCCGGTCGCCCGGTCCAACGGCGTGTGATCGTGTTGACCGTCAAACTTTTTGGTGAGACTCTGGAAGCCCCGCGCACCTTAGCTGTTTGGCAGTGAAGAGCGGCACGACACACACTGCCGGGCACCGCGGGTGCGAATCCCTCACGACCCACACCGCAATCGGTCGGTCACTCAGTGTGGAGGACCATCCATCATGGCAAAGGCGCTTCTCGGTTACGTCGGCGGCTCCGACCCGCGACTCCTCGCCGAGATGCGACGGCTTCAGCAGCGCGTCCAGGACCTGGAATCCGAGCTCGTACGGATCCAGTCCGAGAACGACGCGCTCAACGCTGCCGCCGCTCATCACCAGGGAGACTCGCTGCTGGACAGCATCGACCTCGACGTACCCCAGGCGGAGCCTGCGCTCACCTGACAACCCAGCCCCCGGGGGCCAGGTGGGAAACACTCCCCCAGCTGGAACACGGAACGCGGATCACGAACACATCCAGCTGGAACAGCGGGAACATGCAAGGGGCGCTTCGGCGTCCCTTCTTTCTTGGAGCGTGCCGGTGCATCCGGTGTCACCCGGGTCCGGTGCCTCCCTCTCGTCCCACCCCCTCCTCAACCGATGATCTGCCCTGCACGTTCACGGGCGAAACGCACACGCCCCGGTAGAGTCCGGGGGTGCACCTCAAGGCCCTGACGCTCCGCGGATTCAAGTCGTTCGCCTCGGCCACCACGCTGCGGTTCGAACCCGGGATCACCTGTGTCGTGGGCCCCAACGGCTCGGGCAAGTCCAACGTCGTGGACGCCCTGTCCTGGGTCATGGGCGAGCAGGGCGCCAAGTCGCTGCGCGGCGGCAAGATGGAGGACGTCATCTTCGCCGGCACGACCGGGCGCCCGCCGCTCGGTCGCGCCGAGGTCTCGCTGACCATCGACAACTCCGACGGCGCCCTGCCCATCGACTACGCCGAGGTCACCCTCACCCGGATCATGTTCCGGGGCGGCAGCAGCGAGTACCAGATCAACGGCGACACCTGCCGCCTGCTCGACATCCAGGACCTGCTCTCCGACTCCGGCATCGGCCGCGAGATGCACGTCATCGTCGGCCAGGGCCAGCTCGACTCCGTGCTCCACGCCGACCCCATGGGCCGCCGCGCCTTCATCGAGGAGGCCGCCGGCGTCCTCAAGCACCGCAAGCGCAAGGAGAAGGCGCTGCGGAAGCTGGACGCGATGGGGGCGAACCTCGCCCGCGTCCAGGACCTCACCGACGAGCTGCGCCGCCAGCTCAAGCCCCTCGGGCGGCAGGCCGCCGTCGCCCGCCGCGCCGTCGTCATCCAGGCCGATCTGCGCGACGCCCGCCTCCGGCTCCTCGCCGACGACCTCGTACGCCTCCAGGACGCCCTCAAGGCCGAGGTCGCCGACGAGGCGGCGCTCCTCGCCCGCAAGGAGACCACCGAGACGGCGCTGCGCGAGGCCCTCGCCCGCGAGGCCGCACTCGAGGCGGAGGTCCGCGCCCTCGCCCCCCGCCTGGAGCGCGCCCAGCAGAGCTGGTACGCCCTCTCCCAGCTCGCCGAACGGGTCCGCGGCACGATCTCCCTCGCCGACGCCCGGGTGCGCAGCGCCACCGACGCCCCCACGGACGAGCGGCGCGGCCGCGATCCGGAGGACCTGGAGCGCGAGGCGGCCCGCGTCCGCGAACAGGAGGCCGAGCTCGAAGCCGCCCTGGAGGCCGCCGAGCGCGCCCTGGAGGACACCGTCGCCCACCGCGCCGAACTGGAGCGCGCCCTCGCCGCCGAGGAGCGCCGCCTCAAGGACGCGGCCCGCGCCCTCGCGGACCGGCGCGAGGGCCTCGCCCGGCTCCACGGCCAGGTCGGCGCCGCCCGCTCGCGGGCCGCCGCCGCCCGGTCCGAGATCGACCGGCTGACCGCTGCCCGGGACGAGGCGGGGGAGCGGGCCGCCGCGGCCCAGGAGGAGTACGAACGCCTCAGGGCCGAGGTCGAGGGCCTGGAGGCCGAGGACACCGAACACACCGAGCGGTACGAGGCCGCACGCCGCGAACTCGCCGAGGCCGAGGCCGCTTCGGACGCCGCGCGGGAGGCCGCGGGCGACGCCGAACGCCGTCGCGCCGCCACCCGGGCCCGCCACGAGACGCTCGCGCTCGGCCTGCGCCGCAAGGACGGCACGGGCGCGCTGCTCGCCGCCGGACTCGACGGGCTGCTCGGCCCCGCCGCCGAACTCCTCACCGTCGCACCGGGATACGAGATCCCCGTCGCCGCCGCCCTCGGCGCCGCCGCCGACGCGGTCGCCGTCACCGGACCGGCCGCCGCCGCCGAGGCGCTCCGCCTGCTCCGCAAGCAGGACGCGGGCCGCGCCTCCCTCCTGCTGGCCGGAGCGTCCGAGCCGGCCCCGCCCGCCGTGCCCGAAGGCCGCGCGCACGCCGCCGAGTTGGTCCGCGGCCCCGAGGACCTCATGGGAGCGGTACGGAGGCTGCTGGCCGGCGCCGTCGTCGTCGACGGCCTCGACGAAGCCCGGGACCTCCTCCGCACCCACCCGGGACTGACCGCCGTCACCACCGAAGGCGACGTGCTCGGGGCGCACTTCGCGCGCGGCGGCTCCGCCGGGGCGCCCAGCCTCCTCGAAGTGCAGGCCTCCGTCGACGAGGCCGCCGCCGAGCTCGACGAACTCACGCGCCTCTGCGCGGAGCTGGCCGAGGCCCAGCGGGGCGCTGAGGAGCGCCGCCGGACGGTCGCCGCCCTCGTCGAGGAGCTCGACGCCCGCCGCAGGGCCGCCGAACGCGAGAAGTCCTCCGTCGCCCAGGCCCTCGGCCGGCTCGCCGGACAGGCCAGGGGCGCGGCGGGCGAGGCCGAGCGCACCGCCACGGCCGTCGCCCGCGCCCACGAGGCCCTGGAGAAGGCGACCGCCGAGGCCGAGGAGCTGGCCGAGCGGCTGCTCGTCGCCGAGGAGGCGTCCCCCTTCGGCGAGGGCGGGGAGGAGGAGCCCGACACCTCCGCGCGCGACCGGCTCGCGATCGACGGTTCCCACGCGCGCCAGACCGAGATGGAGGCCCGGCTCCAGGTCCGTACCCACGAGGAACGCGTCAAGGGCCTCGCCGGCCGGGCCGACTCCCTCGACCGGGCCGCCAGGGCCGAGCGCGAGGCACGCGCGCGTGACGAGCAGCGGCGGGCCCGGCTGCGCCACGAGGCCCGGGTCGCGGGCGCGGTCGCCGCCGGCGCCCGTACCCTTCTCGCCCACGTCGAGGCCTCCCTCGTCCGGGCCGAGGCGGAGCGCGCGGCGGCCGGGGCGGCCCGCGCCGCGCGCGAACAGGGCCTGGCGGCCGCCCGCGCCCGGGGCCGCGAGCTGAAGGCCGAGCTGGACAAGCTCACCGACTCCGTGCACCGCGGCGAGGTCCTCGGCGCGGAGAAGCGCCTGCGGATCGAGCAGCTGGAGGCGAAGGCCCTGGAGGAGTTCGGCGTGGAGGCGGGCGACCTCGTCGCCGAGTACGGTCCCGGACAGCCGGTCCCGCCGTCGCCGCCCGCCGACGGGGAGATGCCGCCCGAGGACCCGGCGGACCCGCGCAACCTGCCGCGGCCGTTCGTCCGTTCGGAGCAGGAGAAGCGGCTGAGGGCCGCCGAGCGGGCGTACCAGCAGCTCGGCAAGGTGAATCCGCTGGCCCTGGAGGAGTTCGCGGCCCTGGAGGCCCGGCACAAGTTCCTCTCGGAGCAGCTGGAGGACCTGAAGAAGACCCGGGCCGACCTCCTTCAGGTCGTGAAGGAGGTGGATCTCCGGGTCGAGCAGGTGTTCACGGAGGCGTACCGGGACACGGCCCGGGAGTTCGAGGGGGTCTTCGCGCGGCTCTTCCCGGGCGGCGAGGGCCGGCTGGTCCTCACCGACCCGGAGTCGATGCTGACCACCGGGGTCGACGTCGAGGCCCGTCCGCCGGGCAAGAAGGTCAAGCGGCTCTCGCTGCTCTCCGGCGGCGAGCGCTCGCTGACCGCCGTGGCGCTGCTGGTGTCGATCTTCAAGGCGCGGCCGAGCCCGTTCTACGTGATGGACGAGGTCGAGGCGGCTCTCGACGACACCAACCTCCAGCGACTGATCCGGATCATGCGGGAGCTCCAGGAGTCCTCGCAGCTGATCGTGATCACGCACCAGAAGCGGACGATGGAGGTCGCGGACGCCCTGTACGGCGTCTCGATGCAGGGGGACGGCGTCTCCAAGGTGATCAGCCAGCGGCTGCGCTAGCCCAACAGGACCGTCTTCCTTCAATTCCTGAAACCAAACCTGGCGGATCGAGACTCGTACTCGTTAACACCCGGGTATTGACTTCGAAACTTGAAGGCATAGTCTCTGCAACGTTGCTTTTGCCTTCACGTGGTGGGCGGCGAGAAGTTGTGCGCCACTGGAAGGGCTCTACCCCCGACCGAGGAGTCCATGTGACCAGCACCGCACAGGCGCCCCCGCCGTCGGAAGGACGCTCCGCCCACCCGGACCACCTCGGTCACGTCATCTTCATCACGGCCTCCGCCGCGATGGGCGGCTTCCTCTTCGGCTACGACAGCTCCGTCATCAACGGCGCAGTCGAGGCCATCCGGGACCGCTACGACATCGGCTCCGGCACCCTCGCCCAGGTCATCGCCATCGCCCTGATCGGCTGCGCCGTCGGCGCCGCGACCGCCGGCCGCATCGCCGACCGGATCGGCCGCATCCGCTGCATGCAGATCGCCGCCGTGCTGTTCTCCGTCAGCGCCGTCGGATCCGCGCTCCCCTTCGCCCTCTGGGACCTCGCCCTCTGGCGGGTCATCGGCGGCTTCGCCATCGGCATGGCCTCCGTCATCGGCCCCGCCTACATCGCGGAGGTCGCCCCCGCCGCGTACCGCGGCCGCCTCGGCTCCTTCCAGCAGGCCGCGATCGTCATCGGCATCGCCATCTCCCAGCTGGTCAACTACGGCATCCTCCAGATCGCCGACGGCGACCAGCGCGGCGAGATCGGCGGCCTGGAGGCCTGGCAGTGGATGCTCGGCGTGATGGTCGTCCCCGCGCTCCTCTACGGCCTGCTCTCCTTCGCGATCCCCGAGTCCCCCCGCTTCCTCATCTCCGTCGGGAAGATCGACCGGGCCAAGGAGGTCCTCGCCGAGGTCGAGGGCCACGGCGTCGACCTCGACCACCGCGTCGCCGAGATCGACCGCGCCATGCGCAGCGAGCACAAGTCCACCTTCAGGGACCTGCTCGTCACCGGCTCTCGCCTCAAGCTCCTGCCCATCGTCTGGGTCGGCATCGGACTCTCCGTCTTCCAGCAGCTCGTCGGCATCAACGTCGCCTTCTACTACTCCGCGACGCTCTGGCAGTCCGTCGGCATCGACCCGTCCAGCTCGTTCTTCTACTCGTTCACCACGTCGATCATCAACATCGTCGGCACCGTGATCGCCATGGTCCTGGTCGACCGCGTCGGCCGCAGGCCCCTCGCCCTCGTCGGCTCCGCCGGCATGGCCATCGCCCTCGCCTTCGAGGCCTGGGCCTTCTCCGCCGACCTCGTCGACGGCAAGCTCCCCGAGACCCAGGGCGTCGTCGCCCTCGTCGCCGCCCACGTCTTCGTGCTCTTCTTCGCCCTCTCCTGGGGCGTCGTGGTCTGGGTCTTCCTCGGCGAGATGTTCCCCAACCGGATCCGCGCCGCCGCCCTCGGCGTCGCCGCCTCCGCGCAGTGGATCGCCAACTGGGCCATCACCGCCAGCTTCCCGTCCCTCGCGGACTGGAACCTCTCCGGCACCTACGTCATCTACACGGTCTTCGCCGTGCTCTCGATCCCCTTCGTGCTCAGGTACGTCAAGGAGACGAAGGGCAAGGCGTTGGAGGAGATGGGCTAAACCCCGCTGCCCCTCTCCTCGCTCACGGAGACTGCCCCGGCCCGCGGCCCCGCGCCGCGAGCCGGGGCAGTACCGTGTCGCGGAACGGCCGCGGACCGCGCCGCCCCTCTCCTTGACCCACGCCGTGTGCGTACGACGTCACCGGCCCGGTCGTGGCCGATACTGGATCCGTTATGGAACTCATCCTTGCTGTAGTCATCGCTCTGGTCGTCGCGGTCGCCGTGACCAGCGGGCTCGTGATCAGCGGTCGCAAGAAGAAGCAGCTGCCGCCGGCCGAACCGCCGTCCACCCCGCCGACCATCACCGCTCCGCCCGCCGAACCGCACGTCGGCGACGAGGCGGAGACGCCGCGGGAAGAACCACGCCGCACCGTCGAGGAGGTCGACCTCCCCGGCACCGAGGCGCCCGCCGCCGAGGCCCCCGTGGCCGTCGAGGAGCCGCAGGCCCCCGCCGCCCCCGAGATCGAGGTGCCCGAGCCCACCGCCGGCCGTCTCGTACGGCTCCGGGCCCGCCTCGCCCGCTCCCAGAACTCGCTCGGCAAGGGGCTGCTCACGCTCCTGTCCCGCGAGCACCTCGACGAGGACACGTGGGAGGAGATCGAGGAGACCCTCCTCACCGCCGACGTCGGCGTCGCCCCCACCCAGGAACTGGTCGACCGGCTCCGCGAGCGCGTCCGGGTCCTCGGCACCCGCACCCCCGACGAGCTGCGCGGCCTGCTCCGCGAGGAGCTCGTCGCCCTCCTCGGCGACTACGACCGCACCGTGCACACGGAGAGCCCCGAGGACATCCCGGGCGTGGTCATGGTCGTCGGCGTCAACGGCACCGGCAAGACCACCACCACCGGCAAGCTGGCCCGCGTTCTCGTCGCCGACGGCAAGTCCGTCGTCCTCGGCGCCGCCGACACCTTCCGCGCCGCCGCCGCCGACCAGCTGCAGACCTGGGGCGACCGCGTCGGCGCCCGTACCGTCCGCGGCCCCGAGGGCGGCGACCCGGCCTCGATCGCCTTCGACGCGGTCAAGGAGGGCATCGCCGAGAAGGCCGACGTCGTCCTCATCGACACCGCCGGCCGCCTGCACACCAAGACGGGCCTCATGGACGAGCTCGGCAAGGTCAAGCGCGTCGTCGAGAAGCACGGCCCGCTCGACGAGATCCTCCTCGTCCTCGACGCCACCACCGGCCAGAACGGCCTCATCCAGGCCCGCGTCTTCGCCGAGGTCGTCGACATCACCGGCATCGTCCTGACCAAGCTCGACGGCACCGCCAAGGGCGGCATCGTCGTCGCCGTCCAGCGCGAGCTCGGCGTCCCGGTCAAGCTGGTCGGCCTGGGCGAGGGCCCGGACGACCTGGCCCCCTTCGAGCCCGGCGCCTTCGTCGACGCCCTGATCGGCGACTGACCCCCGCCACGGCACACGGAAGGGCCCCCGCCACCTCGTGGCGGGGGCCCTTCCGCGTACGGGACCTGCCCGGCCCGTACGTCAGTCGTGCGTCCGGTGGCAGATGTACGCCAGCGTGCCGAGCAGCAGCCGCGCCTGCGGCGGCGAACCGGCCGTGTCCAGCGTCGGAGGCCGCAGCCAGCGCACCGGGCCGAGCCCCCCGAGGTCCGACGGGGGAGCGGTGACGTGGCTGCCCGGCCCCAGGCCGTGCAGGTCCAGCTCCGCGTCGTCCCAGCCCATCCGGTACAGCAGCCGCGGCAGCTCCGCCGCCGCGCCCGGCGCCACGAAGAACCGGGCCCGGCCCGTCGGCGTCGCGCAGACCGGACCGAGCGGCAGCCCCATCCGCTCCAGCCGCACCAGCGCCCGCCGGCCCGCCGCCTCCGCGACCTCGATCACGTCGAAGGCCCGGCCCACCGGGAGCAGCAACGACGCCCCGGGATACTCCGACCACGCCTTGGTCGCGTCGTCCAGGCCGGCGCCCGCCGGCACCGGCTCGGCGAAGGAGAGGGGATGCGCCCCCGGAGCCGTACACGCGCGATCACCGCAGGAGCACTGGCCGGAGACTGCCCGCGCGCCGGGCACCACGTCCCAGCCCCAGAGTCCGGTGTACTCGGCCACCGCTGTGCACTCCGTGGTGCGGACGCGGCGGCGCGCGCCGGACCGCATCTCACGAATGCCGCCGATCGTGAAGCCCATGCCCCCTCCAACGGGTCGAACGCGCCGGTGGTTACGACCCGGAGCTCCGTCGTCACCCGCCGTCACGCCGCGTCACCGCGAACGGCGCACAGGCGTGCGTGGGGTGGTGCGGACGACGACACGCGCCTCTCCGCGCCTCCGTCCGCCGACTCCGGTTCGTCGCATGTCAAGTGAATCGCGTTCCGCGCGCGGCGAGTTCATTCGAAGGGGTGGCGAATGGTGGCGTTTCTTGAATCGCCCTCGTAGAGCGGTGATCGTAGGATTACTTTCGGTACGCGAAGCCCGGAGCCGCTCGCGCACGCGGGTATGCCGGAGGCAACCCGGTCTCCCGTTCGAAGAGGGCAGAACGCCGGACGGCCGCCGTGGAACGCGGCATTCTGATAAGGGTTCGCACGACAGGGCAATCAGGTGGATGGGGGCGTTCCAGTGGGCGGCAACGGCGCAGACGGTACGACTGCCGGCAAGCGCCCCAACGAGCAGCTGAGCTCCTGGTTCGTGCGCAGCGGCTGGTCGAAGGGCGAACTGGCGCGCCAAGTGAACCGCAGGGCCCGCCAGATGGGCGCGCACCACATCTCCACCGACACCTCACGGGTGCGCCGCTGGCTCGACGGCGAACAGCCCCGCGAACCCATCCCGCGCATCCTCTCCGAGCTGTTCTCCGAGCGCTTCGGCTCCGTCGTCGCCGTCGAGGACCTCGGACTGCGCACCGCCCACCAGACCCCCTCCGTCTCCGGCGTCGACCTGCCCTGGGCCGGCCCCCAGACCGTCGCCCTCCTCAGCGAGTTCTCCCGCAGCGACCTCATGCTCGCCCGCCGCGGCTTCCTCGGCTCCTCGCTCTCGCTCGCCGCCGGACCCGCCCTCATCGAGCCCATGCAGCGCTGGCTCGTCCCCACGCCCGTCACCGAGACCGAGCGGCCCGACCCCCTCGCCGACGCCCGCCGCCCCAACCGGCTCTCCGAGATCGAACTCGACCTCCTCGAATCCACCACCGCCATGTTCCGCAAGTGGGACGCCCAGTGCGGCGGCGGACTGCGCCGCAAGGCCGTCGTCGGCCAGCTCCACGAGGTCACCGACCTCCTCCAGGAACCCCAGCCGGCCGCCACCGCCAAGCGCCTCTTCACCTGCGCCGCCGAACTCGCCGAACTCGCCGGGTGGATGAGCTACGACGTGGGCCTCCAGCCCACCGCCCAGAAGTACTTCGTCCTCGCGCTCCACGCCGCCAAGGAGGCCGGGGACAAGCCCCTCGGCTCGTACATCCTCTCCTCCATGAGCCGCCAGATGATCCACCTCGGCCGGCCCGACGACGCCCTGGAACTCATCCACCTCGCCCAGTACGGCAGCCGCGAGTGCGCCACCCCCCGCACCCAGGCCATGCTGTATGCGATGGAGGCCCGCGCCTACGCCAACATGGGCCAGCCCTCCAAGTGCAAGAGGGCCGTCCGGATGGCCGAGGACACCTTCTCCGACGTCGGCCTCGACGGCGAACCCGAGCCCGACTGGATCGCCTTCTTCTCCGAGGCCGAGCTCAACGGCGAGAACTCCCACTCCTACCGCGACCTCGCCTACGTCGCCGGACGCTCCCCGACGTACGCCTCCCTCGCCGAGCCCGTCATGGAACGGGCCGTCGAACTCTTCGAGAAGGACCCCGACCACCAGCGGTCCTACGCGCTCAACCTCATCGGCATGGCCACCGTCCACCTCCTCAAGCGCGAGCCCGAGCAATCCGTCGTCCTCGCCGAGAAGGCCCTCGGCGTCGCCAAGAGCATCCGCTCCGAGCGCGTCAACAACCGGCTCCGCAAGACCGTCGACACCGCCGCCCGCGACTTCGGCGACGTCGCCGAAGTCGTCCAGCTCACCGACCGCCTCACCCAGCTCCTGCCCGAGGCCGCCGAAGCGGTCTGACCCCCGGGCCGCCCACCGGTCCGACGCCCGAGACCGCCGAAGCGGTCCCACCCCGGCTCCCGCGAGCCCGCCACCACTCCGGCCGCGCCCCCGCCCCGTACGCCCGACTCGGCTCCCCCGCCGCACAGGTCACACGGACGGACGGCGCGGCCGGTCCACGTCCCCGCCCCCGGGCGGCCGCCCGCAGGGTACGGGCGTTACCTCCCCGTGACCGGCGTGTTCACGACCGCGTAACACGCTCCACCCCTTCGTCACTGCGCCGAAACATCGAGCGGCATCGGCGGAAACCGCGCTGCGCGAATCTCTGGCCCATAACCGGCCACCCCGCACGGCCGACCGCTCTTCGGCCCCGCCCCCGCACAGGCCGCACGACGACGAGGAGACGCCGATGGCTCCAGCCATCACGACCCTGGCCGCAGACGCCCCCGAGCTGTCTGCCGCGAACACCGGGTTCATGCTCATCTGCTCCGCCCTGGTCATGCTGATGACCCCGGCACTCGCCTTCTTCTACGGAGGCATGGTCCGCGTCAAGTCCACCCTCAACATGCTGATGATGAGCTTCATCAGCCTCGGGATCGTCACGGTCCTCTGGGTGCTCTTCGGCTTCAGCGTCGCCTTCGGCACCGACATCGGCTCCGTCGTCGGCTGGTCCTCCGACTACCTCGGCCTCAGCGGCATCGGCGTCACCGAACTCTGGGACGGCTACACGATCCCCGTGTACGTCTTCGCCGTCTTCCAGCTGATGTTCGCGGTGCTCACCCCCGCCCTCATCAGCGGCGCCCTCGCCGACCGCGTGAAGTTCACCGCCTGGGCCCTCTTCGTCACCCTCTGGGCCACGATCGTCTACTTCCCCGTCGCCCACTGGGTCTGGGGCGCGGGCGGCTGGCTCTTCGAGATGGGCGTCATCGACTTCGCGGGCGGCACCGCCGTCCACATCAACGCGGGCGCCGCCGCCCTCGGCGTCATCCTCGTCATCGGCAAGCGCGTCGGCTTCAAGAAGGACCCGATGCGCCCCCACAGCCTCCCGCTCGTGATGCTCGGCGCCGGCCTCCTCTGGTTCGGCTGGTTCGGCTTCAACGCCGGCTCGTGGCTCGGCAACGACGACGGCGTCGGCGCCGTCATGTTCGTCAACACCCAGGTCGCCACCGCCGCCGCCATGCTCGCCTGGCTCGCCTACGAGAAGCTCCGCCACGGCTCCTTCACCACCCTCGGCGCCGCCTCCGGCGCCGTCGCCGGCCTCGTCGCCATCACTCCCGCCGGCGGCTCCTGCTCCCCGCTCGGCGCGATCGCCATCGGCGCCGTCGCCGGCCTCCTGTGCGC
The DNA here is from genome assembly GCF_053589515.1 of Streptomyces sp. NPDC003327. Lineage (NCBI taxonomy): Bacteria > Bacillati > Actinomycetota > Actinomycetes > Kitasatosporales > Streptomycetaceae > Streptomyces > Streptomyces sp. NPDC003327. Next base: position 119,886 of record NZ_JBSFSA010000014.1, read on the forward strand.
CATGGCCGTCGGCCTGAAGTACCGGTTCGGCTACGACGACTCCCTCGACGTCGTCGGCGTCCACCTCGTCGGCGGCGTGGTCGGCTCCCTCCTCGTCGGCTTCTTCGCCACCGGCGGCGTCCAGTCCGACGCCAAGGGCCTCTTCTACGGCGGCGGCCTCGACCAGCTCGGCAAGCAGGCCATCGGCGTCTTCGCCGTCCTCGCCTACTCTCTGATCGCCTCCGCGATCCTCGCCCTGATCATCGACAAGACGATGGGGATGCGGGTCAGCGAGGACGACGAGGTCTCCGGCATCGACCAGGTCGAGCACGCCGAGACCGCGTACGACTTCAGCGGAGCCGGCGGCGGCGCCTCCTCCCGCAGCACCGCCCCCGCCCCGGCCGTCACGGAGAACAAGAAGGTGGACGCATGAAGCTCATCACCGCGGTCGTCAAGCCGCACCGGCTCGACGAGATCAAGGAGGCCCTCCAGGCCTTCGGGGTCCACGGCCTGACCGTCACCGAGGCCAGCGGTTACGGACGCCAGCGCGGCCACACCGAGGTCTACCGCGGCGCCGAGTACACCGTCGACCTCGTCCCCAAGATCCGCATCGAGGTCCTCGTCGAGGACGAGGACGCCGAACAGCTCATCGACGTCGTCGTGAAGGCCGCCCGCACCGGCAAGATCGGAGACGGCAAGGTGTGGAGCGTCCCCGTCGAGACCGCCGTACGGGTCCGCACGGGCGAGCGCGGACCGGACGCCCTGTAGGTCCCCAGGCCCCGACGGGCCGCGACGGGTGGTACGCGCTCTCGGAGGAGGCCCGGCGGCTCCTGGACGACGGCGACCGCCGCATCTACGCCCGTACGGAGCCGAAGCTGTCCGAGGGCTGGGTC